>NZ_LZJD01000062.1:0-77713 GCF_001666875.1 Mycobacterium sp. E802 | reverse complement strand
CAGACACAAACTGAGCCAGACACCAGATGATCCAGACCCAACCACCGCAACGCGGCAAAATCCAGACTGACACTGAGACACAAACCCGTACCTTGTCGCGCGAAAAAGTACGGGTTTGCGTCTGCTGGCGGTGGTTACTTGAGCAGGGCGCGGCTCATCACCACGCGCTGGATCTGGTTGGTGCCCTCGTAGATCTGGGTGATCTTGGCGTCGCGCATCATCCGCTCGACCGGGAAGTCCACCGTGTAGCCGGCGCCGCCGAACAGCTGCACCGCATCGGTGGTGACCTCCATGGCCACGTCGGAGGCAAAGCACTTGCTCGCCGCCGAGATGAACCCGAGGTTGGTTTCACCACGCTCGGCGCGGGCGGCAGCGTGGTAGACCATCAGCCGGGCGGCCTCCAGCTTCATCGCCATGTCGGCGAGCATGAACTGCACGGCCTGGAATTCGGCGATCGCCGTGCCGAACTGCTTGCGATCCTTGGTGTAGGCGATCGCGGCATCCAGCGCACCCTGGGCGATACCGACGGCCTGGGCACCGATGGTGGGCCGGGTGTGATCGAGCGTGGCCAGCGCGGTCTTGAAACCGGTGCCGGGCTCACCGATGATCCGGTCACCGGGGATCCGACAGTTCTCGAAGTACAGCTCGGTGGTCGGGCTGCCCTTGATCCCGAGCTTTTTCTCCTTGGGTCCGACGGAGAAACCCTCGTCGTCCTTGTGCACCATGAACGCCGAGATACCGTTGGCGCCCTTGTCCGGATCGGTCACCGCCATCACCGTGTACCAGGTCGACTTGCCGCCGTTGGTGATCCAGCACTTGGCGCCGTTGAGGATCCAGTCGTCCCCGTCGGCCTTGGCCCGGGTCCGCATACCGGCCGCGTCCGAGCCGGCCTCGCGCTCGGACAGGGCGTAGGAGGCCATTGCCTCACCGGACGCCAGCGACGGCAGCACCTGCTTCTTGAGTTCATCGGAACCCCGCAGGATCAACCCCATCGTGCCCAGCTTGTTGACCGCCGGAATCAGCGACGCCGACGCGTCCACCCGCGCGACCTCTTCGATCACAATGCAGGCCGCGACCGAATCCGCGCCTTGACCGCCGTACTCCTCGGGCACGTGAATCGCGTTGAAGCCCGAGGCATTCAGCGCCTGCAGAGCCTCCTCGGGAAAGCGCGCATTCTCGTCGACGTCGGCAGCGTGCGGGGCGATTTCCTTCTCCGCCAGCGCCCGGATCGCCGCCCGAAGCTCCTGATGCTCCTCCGGCAGCTGAAACAGATCAAAAGATGGGTTTCCGGCCCAACCAGCCATGATCTTCTCCTTTGCTTTCAGCTCTTCGCTCTCTTGTTCCATCGTTGCCCGGACTGCACATCGAGTACATCGCCCTGCTACTTTTGGTACTCAGTACCATATCACTGGCACTCAGTACCCGATGGAGGTGCACCTATGCCCGGTCCGCCAAGCACACGGGAGCGTCTGGTGAGCGCGGCCTTCGAACTGTTCGAAGAACGCGGGTACGAGGCCACCAGCGTCGACGACATCGCGACACGGGCGCAGGTGGGACGCACCACCGCGTTTCGTCAGTTCGGCTCGAAAGAGGCGATGATCTTTCCCGATCACGAGGCGTTGCTGCGCCGCGCCGACGAGAGGTTGTCGGCGGCGTCGGCCGAAGCACTCCCCGCCGAGGTCATCGCGGTGGCGACAACCTCGGTCTTCGAGAACTACCTCGCCGAGGGCGAGCGCGCCCGGACCCGGTATCGGCTGACCCGCACGGTAGGAGCCCTGCGCGACTTCGAAACGGCCGTGGTGTCACGGTATGTGCGGCTGTTCACCAAACACCTGAGGGCCGCGCAGACCGGAGACTGGACGGCGGATCTGCGCGCCGAACTGTTCGCCAACGCCGTCGTCGCCGCGCACAACCACGTGCTGCGCCGATGGCTGCGCGGCGACTCGACGAACCCGCGGTCAGACCTGGCCGAGGCGCTGGCCGCGACCTGGCCGATTTACCGGGGCGGTGGCGGCCGCACCGCGGTGGTGGTGATGTCGACCGATGAACCGATCGAGTCCCTGACGCCCCGCATTCGCGAGCTCATCGGGGACTGACTCAGCCGCTGACTCAGTCGTCACCCAGCAGGCGATCGCGCAACGCGGCGTCCTTCGCCAACACCATGGCTTCCAGATCGGCCTGGAATTTCACCATTCGGGCCTGTAGCGCGGCGTCAGCGGCGCCCAGGATCCGCACCGCCAACAGGCCCGCATTGCGTGCTCCGCCAATGGAAACCGTGGCCACCGGGACCCCGGCGGGCATCTGCACGATCGACAGCAACGAGTCCATGCCATCGAGGCGGGCCAGGGGCACCGGCACCCCGATCACCGGCAGCGGTGTGGCCGAGGCCACCATTCCGGGCAGATGTGCAGCCCCGCCCGCGCCGGCGATGATCACCTCGACGCCCCGGTCGGCCGCGGTCTTGGCGTAGTCGAGCATTCGTTGCGGGGTCCGGTGCGCGGAGACCACACCGACCTCGAACGGCACCTCGAACTCGGCCAGCGCGGTGGCCGCCTCCGACATCACCGACCAGTCGCTGTCGCTGCCCATGATGAGCCCGACCCGTGCCGTGTTACTCGCCATGTTCATCCCATCCGTCGGTCCATTCGGCGTGCGACAACCAGTGCGCTGCCCGCCCCGCGCGCTCCCGCAGTTCGTCCATATCCGAGCCGATCACGTTGACGTGCCCCAACTTCCGTCCCGCACGTTCGCCTTTGCCGTACAGATGCACCTTCGCGTCGGGAATCCGGGCGAACAGATGGTGCAACCGCTCGTCCATCGACATCGCCGGTGTCTGCGCCGCCCCGAGCACGTTGGCCATCACCGCGGCCGGTGCGATGGCCGAGGTGTCGCCCAGCGGGTAATCCAGCACGGCCCGCAGATGCTGCTCGAACTGACTGGTGACCGCGCCGTTCATGGTCCAGTGCCCGGAGTTGTGCGGGCGCATGGCCAACTCGTTGACCAGGAGACCGCCGTCGACCGTCTCGAACAGCTCGACGGCCAGCACGCCGACGACGCCGAGCTCATCAGCCAGCCGTAGCCCGAGTTCCTGTGCGGCCGAACCGAGTTCGTCGGACAGCCCGGGAGCCGGGGCGTACACCTCGACGCAGATACCGTCGCGCTGCACGGTTTCCACGACCGGCCACGCCGCGCCCTGCCCGAACGGCGAACGGGCCACCAGCGCGGCGAGTTCCCGGCGCATCGCGACGCGTTCCTCGGCCAGCACCGGCACCCCGTCGGCCAGATACCCGGCCACCACCTCGCGCGCGGCCGCCAGATCGTCGGCCATCACCACGCCCTTGCCGTCGTAGCCCCCACGCACGGTCTTGATCACCACCGGGCCGTCGATCTCGGCCACGAACGCCTCGACGTCCGCCACGGAGGTGATCTCGGCGAACCGTGGCACGGGGGCGCCCAGGGCCTTCAGCTTGCGGCGCATCAACAGCTTGTCCTGGGCATGGACCAGCGCCTGCGGCGGCGGGTTGACCGTGACACCCTCGGCCACCAGCTTTTCGAGGTGCTCGGTGGGCACATGCTCGTGGTCGAAGGTCAACGCCGCAGCGCCCTGGGCCGCCCGACGCAACGCGTCCAGGTCGGTGTGAGAGCCGATGACGACGTCGGCGGTGACTTGAGCAGCGGATTCATCCGGCCCGGCAGCCAGCACCCGCAGGGTCTGCCCCAGCGCGATTGCCGCCTGGTGCGTCATTCTGGCGAGCTGGCCGCCGCCGATCATCGCCACGACAGGTGACGCCCCGCCCGCGAGGGAAGGTGACGCCCCGCCCACGCGGGAAGGCTTCTCAGGAGTTGTCGGCACGCACTCCATGGTGTCATGCGCCGATTCGTGTCATCCTCGTGACCGGTGCATTGACCTGCGGTTAAGGTCTGGCAGCACAGCGATGCGGCAACGACGGGCGCATTTCCGTACACTGCCTAGCTGTGTCCTTCGCCGATGCGACAATCGCCCGATTGCCGCGCTTCGTCCGTCCGTTCGCCGAACGGCATCACGAACTGATCAAGTTCGCGATCGTCGGCGCGACGACGTTCGTCATCGATTCGGCGATCTTCTACACGCTCAAGCTCACGGTGCTCGAGCCCAAGCCGGTCACCGCCAAGATCATCGCCGGCATCGTCGCGGTCATCGCCTCCTACATCCTCAACCGGGAGTGGAGCTTCCAGAACCGCGGCGGCCGGGAACGCCACCACGAGGCCCTGCTGTTCTTCGCGTTCAGCGGCGTGGGTGTGCTGTTGTCGATGCTGCCGCTGTACTTCTCCAGCTATGTGCTGGGGCTGCGGGTCCCCGAGGTGTCTCTGACGGTGGAGAACATCGCCGACTTCATCTCGGCGTACATCCTGGGCAATCTGCTGCAGATGGCGTTCCGGTTCTGGGCATTCCGCCGCTGGGTGTTCCCCGACGAGTTCGTCGACACGCCCGATCTCGCGCTCGAATCCACGCTCACCGGTGGTGGCCTGGCCGAGGCGCTGGAGGATCACTCCGAGCGTCGCAGATCCGCCACGGTGACACCGTTACGGCGGCCGGGCCGCCGCGCCAAAGCGGGCCGATACGACGATCCTTCGGACCCTCCGGTGTCGAAGACTTCCTGATCCGCCCGCATCGGGCTTTGACGGCGAACCCGCGTTACTTCTTGAAGACGTCCTTGACTTTCTCGCCCGCCTGCTTCAGGTTGCCCGTGGCCTGATCTTTGTGTCCCTCGGCCTCGGTGTCCCTGTCCCCGGTTGCCTGTCCCACCTTCTCTTTGGCCTTTCCCGCCAACTCTTCGGCCTTGTTCTTGGCCTTGTCGATGCCGCTCATGGCTCCTCCTTCCGGCAGCGCCGTTGCCAGGCTGCAATCACGATGAGGTTGCCCCGGCGGCGCCAACGCCAAACCGAACGATCCGTCAGCTGGGTGACTCGTCAGAGCCCAAGGTGTCGAAGACTTCGTGATACAGCAGTGAATGCACCTGCTCCACGCGCGGGATGTCGTCGAATTCCAGCGGATCTTGCGACGCCGACTCGATGATCAGGGTGCCGGTGCGCAACAGCCGGTCGGACAGACCATGGCGGAACTCGACGCTGTTGATCCGGGCGAGCGGGATGTCGATACCTGAGCGGGTCAGCACACCGTGCCGGAACATGACGCGACGGTCGGTGATGACGAAGTGGGTGGTCCACCAGTTCAGGAACGGCCACAGGGTCAGCCAGCCGACCACGATGAGCCAGATCGCCCCGATGACGATGAACAGCACGTTCTTGGCCGTCGGCTGCCACTGCATGGTGTTGACCACGGCGGCGACGAACGCCGCGGCCGCGGTGACCAGGATGAGGACCAGGATCGCCCCGATCAGGCGCTTCCAGTGCGGGTGCCGGTGCAGCACCACCTGCTCGTCGTTGGCCAGCACATTCTCCGGGTAGCCCACGGCAGCACTCTACGACTCGGAGGGGCGCAGGTGGGTGATGTCACCCGCAGAGACGGTGACCCGCTCCGCGCCGGTGTCGATGATCAGACGACCGAGTTCGTCGACGTCGGCGGCCGTGCCCACCAAGGTGCGGTCCCCGGGCAGGATCGCACGGACCTGGCTGCCGAGCGTGACGCTGTGGGCACGGTAGTCGTCGGCCAGTTCGGGATCTGCGTTGCGCCAGCCGGTGACGCGGGCGCCCAGATGACGGAGCAGGGCTTGTGTCAGCGGCACGCGGTCCACTGTCGCGGCACCCAGTTGCGCCAGCGACGTGGCCCGGGGATCAGGTGCCTCCGCGGCCGTCAGCGTCACGTTCAGCCCGAGCCCGACGACGATGACCGACGTCGGAGAGGCCACCTCGGCCAGGATGCCGGCCAGCTTCCCGCCTCCCGGACCGACGAGGACGTCATTGGGCCATTTCAAACCGACTCGAACTCCGGTCACCTCACCGACTGCGTCGACGATTGCGAGCCCGGTGGCCAGCGGCAACCGTCCCCACCGGTCGGTCGGAACCCCCGCGGCATCCACCCCGAAGGAGGCCACCACCTGCGAGCGTGGCGGCGCCGTCCATGCCCGCCCGTGCCGGCCCCGACCGGCGCTTTGATATTCCGCCAACAACACCGCACCGGAGACGTCGTCACCGGCGGCGGCCCGCGCGAGCAGATCCGCGTTGGTGGATCCGGTCTCGTCGACGACGTCGAGTCGACGCCACGGCGCGCTCAATCTGGCGCGCAGTGCAGTCACGTCCAACGGTGGTCTCGTGTTCATTGCTGGCCAGCTTACGGGCAGCCCGGCGAACACCGGGCCGGGCCGGGCCGCCTCAGGTCAGCGCCATCCGTCGGACCGAGCCGCGATTCTGCCGGTACCAGCGCACCGTCTCCTCGATGCCGTTTCGCAGCGAAATCGAGGGCTCCCAGCCAAGGTCCCGTAACGTGCTGATGTCCAACAACTTTCGCGGGGTACCGTCGGGCTTGTCAGTGTCCCAGGACGTATCGCCGTCGAATCCCACTGCGGCCGCGACCATCTCGGCGGTCTCCTTGATCGTGTGATCGACCCCGGTGCCCACGTTGACCTGCTGTGGTCCGTCGAAATGCCGCAGCAGGTGCAGGCACGCCGAGGCCATGTCGTCGACGTGCATGAACTCCCGGCGAACGGTGCCGGTCCCCCAGTTCGTCACGCGCGGCTCACTGTTCTCCCGCGCTTCGTCGTAACGGCGGATCAACGCCGGCAGCACGTGGGAGGTTTCCGGGGAGAAGTTGTCACCGGGGCCGTACAGGTTCGTCGGCATCGCCGAGATCCACGGCAGGCCGTACTGACGCCGCACGGCCTGCACCTGCAGGATGCCGGCTATCTTGGCGATGGCGTACGCGTCGTTGGTCGGCTCGAGCGGGCCGGTCAGCAGCGCGTCCTCGGTGATCGGTTGTGGCGCCAATTTCGGGTAGATACAGGACGATCCGAGAAAGAGCAGGCGTTCGGTGCCGTGTGCCAGCGCCGCGTCCAGCACATTGGTCTGGATTCGCAGGTTCTCGGAGAGAAAGTCCACCGGGGCCTGGCTGTTCGCCAGGATCCCCCCGACCCGGGCCGCCGCCAGCACCACCACACGGGGCCGTGATCGGGCGAAGAACTCGAACGTCGCCGTCCGGTCGGTCAGATCGAGTTCGCGACGCGACCGGACGAGCAGATCACTGAAGCCCTCCGTGCGGAGTGTGCAGTGAATCGCCGATCCGACCATGCCCCGATGACCAGCGACGAACGTGGGAGCGGCCGGATCGAGCGCAATGTCGTTGTGTCCCTGGGCTTTCGCTGACATGTCAGCTCCAGCCTGCCAGTGCCGGCGTGTCACACCAGGGCTTGCCCTGACACTCCAGCCGGGCGATGTCGGCGTCGACCATGATCTGGGCCAGTTGCGGCGTCCGGACCGTCGGACGCCAGTCGAGCTGCCGGTCCGCCTTGGTGGCGTCGCCGATGAGTGCGTCGACCTCGGTCGGGCGCAGGTAACGCTCGTCGAACCGGACGTGTTTCTCCCAGTCCAGGCCGGCACGTTCGAAGGCCGCGACGAGAAAGTCTCGCACCGTGTAGTTGTCGCCGGTGGCCAGCACGTAATCACCCGGCTCGTCGGCCTGCAAGGTGCGCCACATACCTTCGACGTACTCGGGGGCGTAACCCCAGTCCCGCACCGCATCCAGGTTTCCCAGGTAAAGGTGTTGGTCCAGACCGGCTTTGATCTGCGCGGCGGCCCGGGTGATCTTTCTGGTGACGAATGTTTCACCGCGCCGCGGTGACTCGTGGTTGAACAAGATCCCGTTGACCGCGAACATCCCGTAGGCCTCGCGGTAGTTTCGGGTCATCCAGTACGAATAGACTTTCGCCGCACCATAGGGCGACCGCGGATAGAAGTTCGTCTCTTCGTTTTGCGGGGGCGGCGACGCACCGAACATCTCCGAGCTGGAGGCCTGATAGAAACGGCACGGAATCTTCGAGATCCGTACCGCCTCCAGCAGCCGGGCCGAACCGATACCCGTGGTGTCACCGGTGTGTTCGGGCTCGTCGAAGCTCACCCGGACATGGGACTGCGCGGCCAGGTTGTATACCTCGTGCGGTTCGATGCTGCTGAGCAGTGTCACCAGCCGGGCGCCGTCGCTGAGGTCACCGTAGTGCAGGAACAGTTGCGCGTGCGGTTCGTGGGGATCGACATACAGGTGGTCGATCCGGTCGGTGTTGAAAGACGAGGACCGACGGACCAGCCCGTGCACCTCGTAGCCCTTGTTGAGCAGAAGCTCTGCCAGATAAGAACCGTCCTGGCCCGTGATTCCGGTGATCAAGGCTTTCTTTTTCGCCTGCGTCACTGCGACATTCCTTTCTGTGCACGCACAAAGCGCTGGGCGGTAAGACTTTCGGCGCGTCAGTAGGCCCCGTTGCTCAGCAGCACCGCGCGTACGGTTTTCGCGATGATGACAAGGTCGGCCACCATCGACCAGTTCTCGACATAGGACAGATCCAGCCGCACCGATTCCTGCCAGGACAGGTCCGATCGCCCGCTGACCTGCCACAGTCCGGTGATCCCGGGCTTGACCAACAACCTGCGCTGGACGTCGCCGTCGTAGGTCTCGACCTCCTGCCGCAGCGGCGGACGGGGCCCGACCACGCTCATCTCCTGCCTGAGCACGTTGATGAACTGGGGCAACTCGTCGATGCTGTACCGACGCAGAATCCGCCCCACCGAAGTGATCCGCGGATCGTCTTTGATCTTGAAGAGGACACCGCCTGAGCTCTCGTTGAGCTCCTGCAGACTTTCCAGTTGACGATCGGCATCCGAAACCATCGTACGGAACTTCAACATTGCGAACGGTTGTCCGTCGATGCCGATGCGTTCGGCGGTGTAGAAGACCGAACCGCGGCTGTCGAGTTTGATGGCGATCGCGGCGGCCACGAGAATCGGTGACGAGACCACCAGTGCGAACAACGCGAACAGGAAGTCGAAGGCTCGCTTCTCGAACCGCTTTGCGCCGTCGTACTGCGGCTTTTCGACATGGACGAGCGGGAATCCGGCCACCGGGCGCATCTCCAGACGCGCCCCGGATACGTCCATGACGCCTGGTGACACCACCAGGTCGATTCCCATGGCCTCCAGGTCCCACATGAGTTTGCGGATTCCGTCGTAGCCGAAATGCTCTGTGCCGGTGATGGCCACGGTGTCAGCGCCGGATTCCCGGATGTCGTCGAGTGCGTAGGCCTCGCCGCCCATGATCGGGATGTCACGGTCTCCCACGCGCAACGTCTCGCCACGGGGTGCGCCATAGCCCGGAATCCCCACTGCGACAACGTCGTATCCGTTGCGCGGATCGCGAGTCAGCTCCTGAGCCAGATAGCTGACCGCGTCGGCATCACCGATCGCCATCACAGCCGTCTGATAGTGCCCCTCGGCCCGCTTCTTGGCCAGATACCGGCGCCACAGCCACCTACTCAGACACAATGCCACGGTGCCGGCCGGCAGCGCCACCGCCAGGTAACCGCGGGCCACCTCAAGTTGGACCAAGAACGTGATGATCGCCAGCCCGCCGAACGTCCAAAACGAGGCGGCGGCAACCCGTTTGTACTCCTCGGCCCCGGCCCCCATCACCCGTGTCGATCTCGTACGGCAGATCGACAGGGCCAACAGCCAGATGGCAGCGAAGAGAATCGAGACGGCCGTGATGTAGCCATCGGTGCTCGACAGGTCCGGCGCCTGTCCGAAGCGGACGTACTGCGCCAATATCACCGCCGCACACACCACCAGGATGTCGGTGATGAGGATGTTCACCAGGTATTGCCGCTGCCAGCGAGTGCGGGTGAACACTTCTCGCGGCATCGTGACAACCGTCATTCCGAATCGTGCACCTCTCCGGCCCATGGCCGGCAGCGATGCTCAACGATCCACTCAAAGCGGGATCGCGACAATCAGTACGACAAAAACCGCGCAGCCATAGGCGCCATCTATTCGATCAAGCGGTACGTTTCGCAATGTAGCAGTTGACCGTCGGCGGTGTCGGCCCACCAGTGCTCCGATACCGCCGAACAACGCGATGTTTCTCACGTTTACCACCTGAATCGCTTTCGCCGTCGATTGGTGGTTAACCTGATTCCGATGGTGCGCTCAAGTTTTGCCGGTGACGGGCAGCTGTGGTGGATCATCGCGGGGGCCGCAGCCGGAGCCGTTGCGCACCACCTGTTATCCGCGATATGGCCCTCCCCCGCTGCGCTCCTGCTGGTCACACTGATCGTGGCGGCCATCTGTGGCACCGTGATCGGCCTCATGCTCACCTGGCGAGTTCGTGCCGAAGTCCGCGGGTTTGTCATGGGAATGGCCGGCGCCACCACCAGCCTCAGCGGGTATACCGCGTTGGCGATGGACCAACCGGCCTCGGCCACGATTGCCTATCTTGTCCTGGCGCCCGGGTGTGTCTGTGCGGGGTTGTTTGCCGGTGCCCGTGTGGGATTGGCGCTGCCCGGAACTGCGCGTGAGGACGGTGACTCGTGATCACCGACGTGGTGTTGCTCGGCGTGGGAGGCGCGGTGGGCGCCTTGGCCGCGGTCTACCTGTACCGAAATGCCGACCGCTGGCGCATCACCGCGATCAACTGTGTGGTGTGCGCGCTGCTGGGCTGTCTGACCGCGGTGCAAGCCACCGCGGACTCGCCGCCGGCACTTCTGCTGTTCGGTGAGGGCCTGCTGGTGACCGCCGCACCCATCACCACCGTGCTGCTACCGATGGCCACCTTCGACGACCGTGCGCACACCTGGCCGGGGATTCGTCGAGCCGCTCGGACACTGGCGACAACCGCCTTGTATTGCAGCGCATTTGCCCTGCTGGGTTATCTGAGTGTGTATGTGTTCGCCGGTGTGCAGTACAAGCTGAAGTGGTAGCCCGGCAGCGGTAGTGCTCATTCACACTTGCCCGACTCTCCTGACTCCATGACGGCCTTGCCGAGTGCGAAGAACTGGTACAGGTAGGTGTATTCCCATGAGCCCGCGGTCAAGTGGTAGTCGCGTGGCACCGCACGCATGATCGTGGAATCCGGTGACGACGAGAAACACCGCCGGAAGATGAAGCGAGCCCGGGGCAGATGGTACTGCCATGAGGCAACCACAATTGTCTTCCAACCTCTTTCGCGGGCCAACTGCCGAATCAGCAGTGCCTCGCCCAATGTGGTGGAAGGTTTCGGCTTCACGCACAGCACTTCCACTCCGCGCACGCGGGTTTCGCAGGCCCGCCGGATCACCGGATCGGAGGCCCGGTACGGGTTGGACAGCACCAGCACCGGGGCGACGCCGTCGCGCACCAGTTGGAGGCCGTAATCCTCGCGGCCATCGTGTTCGCCGCCGAGCACGAACACCGCGTCGGCGTGGCGCAGATCGTCTTGTGCCGCATGGCGGAACAGGACGGTCCCCGTACCGGCCACGACCAGTAACCCCAGAACCACGATGGTGGCGATGACCGTCAGCGCGCGCCGCGCGAGAAGCCGCCGCCCGTTGGCAGCTCCCGACACAGTGTCACCCTTCGATTCGTCTGTCACGCGGGTTGTCTGTCCTCCGGCCGGGTGTCGGGTCGAACGCCGGTGTACACCGCGAGAAGCTCACGCGCGACGGCTGCCATGCTGAACACCTCTGCCGCGGTCCGCAGCGCGGCGGCGCTCATCCGTTCGCGCAGCCCACGATCGGTGATCAACGTCTGTATCGCTTCGACAAGCGCCTCCTCGGATTCGTCGACCACGACGCCACTTCCGCTGGCGCGCACCGCTTCGGCGAGTCCGCAGCTCTCGGTGATCACGACGGGCAGACCGACGGACATCGCCTCGAGCACGGCCATCGGGAACGGCTCGGCCACCGAGGGCAACACGTACACCGACGCCTCGGCCATCCGCGCGGTCGTGCGCTCCGGCGGCAGTGCCCCCTCCCAGGTGAGTGCGTCAGGGGCGGCACCGGACCGTGATATCGCGTCACGCACGGCGCTGCCTTCACCTTCGTCGGGACCGATCAGGGTGAACCGGGCCGCGCGACCCTGCCCCAGCAGCCGGGTCGCCGCTCGCACGAACAGGACCGGTCGTTTTCGCGCCTGCAGCCGTGCGAGGTAGAGCACCTCGACGTCGTCACCAATTGCTCGGTCGTTACGCGCGGTGGCGGCGGCCTCGTAGCCCGGAACGCCGTTGGGCAGATGCTGCACCGCCGCGGCCGGTTGCACCCGCAGCAGTGCCGCGCGCTCCGCTTCGGTCAGGTACAGCACGGCGGCCGCCCGGCGCAGGATGGGGCGGACCAGAACTCGGTCCAGGACCGGCGCTATCGGATGGTCGCTGTCGGCGATCATTCCGTGCGTCTGCACGATCAGCCGCTTGCCGAGTATCAGGGCGATCAGCGCGGCCGGCAGGGTGATCAGGTCGCGTGCCAGGTGGACATGGACCACGTCGAACGTTCTGCGGTTGCGCACCATCCACACCCACATGGCCGGGGCGAGCAGCCCGGAGAATCCGAGCACGGGAATCACGTTGCGGGCCTTGGCGAGCCGGACGGGTACTCCGTCGAGGACGGTGGGGATCGTGCGGTATCCGCGGACTGCACCGGCGACGACAGCGCGGTGGCCGTCGGCGCGCAGTTGGCGGGTCTGGTTGAACGCCACCCGGACGGGGCCGCCGTAGGCACCGTCGGGCGTGATCAGGGTGACGACATGAAGCGCTGCTGTCATCGCGCGCTCCTGCCGTCAGCCATCTCCGCAGCGAGCACATCGATGCTCGGCCAGGGTTCGCGCTCCGGAGCGACGGCAATCTCAGGGACGTCAATCCCCCTGGAGCGCCCCGGGTGTCCGGGCGCGACGTCGGTCGCCGGCCGGGCTGCGCGCCGCACCAAGGTGACGCCGACCAACGCGGCGACGGTGCCGGAGGCTGCCAGCGCGATGGCGACACCGGTTGCGGTGCCCACCAGCACCCCGGCCGCCAGACAGAGGCCGAGCTGCAGGGTGATCTGAAACAACTTGACCCGCAACACCGTTGCGCTCATGCCCTGAGCCTGGAAGAAGCTGTACACGCTCACCATCCAGCACATCGCCGCGCACTCGATCCCGAGATAGACGACGAGAGTACTGGCATACCTCCAGGTATCGCCCAGAATGGCCGAGCCGAGCGGGCCCGGGACGGCGGCCAATAACGCGCCGGCCAGCAAGGTGAGACCCGATGTGAGCATCGAGGTCTTGACGAGCAGCCGCCACTGCTGATCGGCCGACGACGACACCCGGCGGGCATGAGGAACGAACACCAGCGGCAGCGAGGACACCAGCATCGCGATCGGTCCGAACAAACTCGCTCCGCCGCGAAGGCCGGCCGCGGCGGTGCCGCTGATCACCACCGTCACGGCCAACGTCACCAGGCTGGCCCCAACCTGGTTGAGCGCATAGACAATTCCGAATCTCAGCCGTGCCCGGCCGTATTCGCGCCACCAGTCGATCAGGCGGTGGCGTCGCGGCCAGGTCCCCAGCACGACCATGAGTGCCAGCGCCGAGACCAGTCCGCCCGCGCCCCACAGGTACACCGTGGCCGCCGCCGAGAACCCGGACGTCAGCAGGTTGAACAGGTAGATCGCCACGATCCAGGCCGCCCACATTCCGTCGCAGACGGCGGCCACGAGCGGTCTGCCCTGGGCGATGGCGACGAATCGGAGCACATCCTGGCCCAGCACGCCGACCAGGCTGACGGCGAACGCCAGACCGATCCAGAATTGTCCGAAAAGCGAAGACAGGACCAGCAACACCGCACCGGCGACGGTCGCCGTCACCAGCGAGAGGCTGATCGCGTACCCGCCTTCAGCGGCGATCTCGGCCCGCCGCAGGTTGCTGGTGAGCAACAGGGCGGTACCCAGCGCACCCCGGTTGAAGCCGATCCAGGTCGTGGCCACCGTGACCAGCAGCGCGACGATCCCGAACTGTTCGGCCGGGGAAACCTGCGCCACCGCAAAGACCATCAGCGCATTGCTGGCGCTCGAGAGCACTTGGTCGGCGGTCGTGGCCACCGCCGTCGACCGCGCCTGGGGCCCTTTCGGAGACGGCGTGAGTCCGGCGGTCACGTCACCGCCCCCTCCGTGCACCGCCGGATCCGGCGAGCACCAACGGCGAACCGTCCGCCACGATGCCCTCCAGGGCGGCGTTGATCGTGCCGGGGTCGAAGGTGCCGGCGTAGTACGACGCGGTGAGGTGCAGTTCGGAACCAACCCGGTTGATCGCCAACGAGATCTGGTTCGAGTACCGCACCGGCGCCTTGCGGACGAAGTGGTGCCCATCCGCGGTGTGCGCCCAGGGGATCTTGCCGCCTGCCGCGGAAGTGGCATGGTCGGTCACCACGATCCGCGCGCGTCGACTACCGGTCTGCCACCGGGGCAGGTCGGCGGGACGGGTCCGCAGCCGTGCGGCGTAACCCATCCCGTACCGGACCAGGGCGCGACACCCGCGCGTGTACTCGTCGATGGCGGCGGCGATCGAGGCCGGCTCGTACGGCGCGGTGGTCCGAATCGGCGCGATCCCTACGAAATTCGACAACGTGCCAACTCTGGGCGGCAGATACCTGCCGAGATCTACGAGTAGGGCGACGTCGTCCTCCGGGGTTATCCCGGAATCGCGCAGAGTTCGCATGAACGCCGAGAGGATGAAGGCGGACAGCGGCGCGCGTGGCAGGTAGGCGTCACGGCAGGCCCGCACCAGGTCCAGGAAGCCGGGCTGACTTCGCTTGTAGGCCAGGGCTTCCCGCTCATCGAGCTGCCCGGTGGGGACCACAGCCGCGCTGCCGCCCCGGAACGGCTCGTCCAACGCACGGATCAATCGCGTCGGTTCGGTGCGTACGGTGTGCATCAGGGCACGCAGACCCGGGTTGCGGCTCGCCGGCGCGGGTGCCGGTTCGGCGAATCCGGTTCCTTCGCCACCGGCCGCGGCGATCACCTCGCTGAACAGCCGGCCGCCGCCGATTCCGTGATCGAAGTTGAGGAACAACCATCGGTCGGCGACGTGGATGTGCACGGTGGCCGGCGGCACCGTGGGCCCGTCGGCCAGCAGGTCGAGCATCGCCCGGGCCGGGTCGGACATATCCGGCATCGGGCCGTCGGTGATCACGATCCCGCCACAGTCGGGGTCGTAATCCCAGTGTCGTGCCGCGCGGTTCGGCCGCAGGCCCAGACGAGTCCGCGGGCCCGCGGCCGCAATGGTCTGCAAGCGGGCCTTGAGCTGCGGTGGGGTGAGTACCCGCTGCAGTGGACCCACCAGATAGGTCGCCGACTGCCCGGCGTAGAAGCAGTCGTTACGGCTGACTTTCGCGCTCATGCCGCCCGTCCCCGTCCTCGGTGGGCCAGACCGGTGACCCACTTCTCGTACTGGGCAACCGCATTCGACGCGCCGAGTCGTTCCCGGGCATACGCCGCCCCACAGCCGGCGAACCGCAGTCTGCTCTGCTCGTCTTCGGCCAAATGCCGCACCGACTCGACCAACGCGCGGGGGTCACCCGGTGGAATCACCAGCCCGGCGCCGGACGCCCGGAGTTCTTCGGCACTTCCACTCGTGGGGTCCGTGGCCGCGACGATCGGCTTGCCTGCGATGAAGTACGACGTCAACTTGCTCGGCACGGCCATCTCCCCGACGCCGGGCCGCTCGTTGACGAGCAGGATGTCGGCGGCCGACAGCGCGGCGCGAAACTCCTCCTCCGGTAGCGGATCGATCAGCTGGACAGCCGGGGTGTCCTTCGCGAGATCATCGAGCATGGCTCGCTGGTTGCCGTCACCGATCAGCACGAAGCGCAGCCGGTGGCCGTGATGGTCCGCGCGTTCAGCCAGGTCTGCTGCGGCGACGACGTTCTCCAGGCCCTGCTTCACACCCATGTTGCCGGTGTGCAGCACCACGGTGTCATCGGGCCCCCAGCCGAACTTCTGCCGCAGCGCCGCCGATCCGCTCACGGGAGCGTCGCCGGCGATATGCGTCCAGTTGCGGATGACCTCCAGGTCGCTGGGGTCCACCCCGATCTCGGCCAGCGGATCGGCAAAGCGCGGGTGAATCACCGCCACCGCATCCGCCGTCCGCAAGACCGCGGATTCCAACCGTGCGGTCAGGGCTGCGGAGCGACCACCGGCCGCACCGGTTTCCACCACGCCCTTGCTGTAGACGTCCTGAACCACCACACCGACCGGAACCCGGGACAGCCTGGCCCGCAACACCACTGCGGCGGCCGAGAGCAGCGCCGGGCTGACGACGATGACGACGTCTGGATCATTCCATCTGTGTGTGGCCGCAGCCGTACCGAACGAGGCTTCCATGCGGATCCGCCCGCGATTGCTGTGTTCGGTTGGTACGTAGTGCCCGACGCGGTGCACGGTCACCCCTGAGACGCTCTCGGTGCGGCGTCGAACACCGCGGTACCGGTCAGCGATCCGCCACTGGGGGTAGTGCGGCACCCCGGTGATCACCGTGACGTCGTGCCCGCAGGTGACCAGCCCTTCGGCGATACCCGTTGTGTACGGGGCGATCCCGGTCACTTCGGGCGCGTAGTTGATACCGACGATCGTCACCCGCATGTCGTCCCCCTCATCGACCGTGGCGCAAAGACCGTGGCGGCCGCGGGAACATCGTGGGTGACGAGCGCGGTTGCGCCAATCGTTGCCCCGTCACCGATGTGCACCCCGCGCAGCACGGTCGAGCGCGCGGCCACCCAGACCCGGTCGCCGATCGTGATGGGACCGTTGTCGAATTCGAATGTCGCGCTGGCGCGGTCGTGACTCCCGGTGCACAGCAGCACACCTTGGGAGACACACGAATTCGAACCGATCGTCACCTTCTCGAGGTTGAGAATCCAGGCGTCTTCACCGATCCACGAACTGTCGCCGACCTCCAGCTTCCACGGCCAGTGGATTTTCACGTCATGCCGGATCAGCGTGCCCCGGCCGATTGTGGCGCCGAATATCCGAAGTACCGCAATCCGTAGCCGATTCGGCATCCACCACCGGAACAACACGGATCTCGAGACAAGTAGCCAGGCGAGCTGTATCGGCTGACTTCGGCCTCGGTGATAGCCCCGACCGGTGAAACCGGCGAGCGAGAACTGATTGCCGATCGGCGGCGGTGCGATCGATGAGGGTGATGACGTTGGTGCGATCAGTGGCAAGCTCCCGTCACTTGGGCGACACACGGACGTCCATGGCGAGAATCACGCTGTCACGCTGCAACTCGACCGACAATGTTTGCTTGTGGACATCCGGCGGTGCCATACCGGCACGTGTGGCTACGATCTCCGTCGCTGGTCCAGGTCATCGACACCGGTCGCATTCAACCCCCGACGCCCCGACCTTGCGCAGACCCGACCATACGCAACTGAACCGGATCTCGCAGCCGCCCCGGTGCGTCGAACGCCGTACCGCGACGCATCAGAATGCGCGTCGCCGGGCAGCGCGCTCGATGTGGACGGCGAAAACCCCTGGCAGACCACGCACTCACGCGAATCCCCAGGCTCGGCGCCAGAAGTGATGAGCACCACAGTTGTCCTTCGCGGATCATGGGCGGGCCGGAAGGTCCAACCAGTTCAGTACATTCGGCAAGGACTGCCCGATCCTGGCCGTCATCCCTTCGGGCATGACTCCGCAGAAAGGTGCAACCCATGCTGGAAACGCTTTGCTGGCTTGTCCTGCCGCCGTCGTCGTTCAAGAACCGGGTATTGCGGTCGTTCGGACATGCCGTCGCCGCCACCGCCAGGATCGGGCCCACGCTCGTACGGAACGTCGGTCGTTTCGAGGTGGGCGAAGGCGTCCGGTTCGGACTGTTCAACGTCGTCCGAGGATTGAGCCTGGCCCGCTTCGACGATCACGCAGCGATGGAGTCGTGGAATTGGATCTCGGCGCATCCGAGTTATCAGCAGATCGACCCGAAGGCCGGCACGTTGTTCGTCGGATACGCCGCGAAGCTGGGCAGCAGACACTACGCGGACTGTTCCGGCACGATCGTCGTGCGCGAGTACGCCGCGGTCGGCGGAAACCGCTGTCTCCTACAGACACACGAACCGGATTTCGTGAACAAGCGGCAGACGGTCGGACGGGTGACGGTCGGGCACCATTCCCTCGTGGGCAGCGGGGCCGTGATGCTCAAGGACAGCCGACTGCCCGATCAGTCTGTGTTGGCGGCCAATTCGACCATGACTCAGCGATCGGCGCCGGAACGCAGGCGGGGGCTCTACGCCGGCTCGCCGGCAACCTGGAAACGTGAGACGCTGGGCGCATACTTCGACCGGGACACCCTCAGCATGACCGACCACGTGATCGACAGCCCGATGGGGGTTCTGAGCGAAGACCTCTCCACCGGTCGTTACCGGGTTCGCCCTGCCTGACCCGCGCCCGCGGCCAGATTGCCGGCCACCTCCTGCTGCCACAGCTCATTGGCGTGCGTGGTGTCGACCTCCTGCTCGAAGCGGTCGGTCATCTCGGAGGTGACGTCGGCGAGGTCCACGTAGAACTGCTCGTACCACCGTCGATGGTGATAGACCGGGCCGTCCTCCTCGGTCAGCAACGGGTTGTCGATGCGGGCCTTGTGTTTCCAGATCTCGACGTCCTCCATGAAGCCGTCACCGAAACTGCGGCTCATGGTCGCCGCGAGTTTCTCCGCCTTCTCCGCGGGCAATGCGGGATTCTGCTGGACGGCGACACCCCACTGCAGCACGAACGAGTCGTGCGTCACCGGGTAATGGCAATTGATCAAGGCGATCTCGACGGTGAAGTTCGGGGCCAGATCGTTGTGTAGCCAGTTGATCATGTATGCCGGGCCGAAATACGTTGCCTCCGAACGCAGATAGGTGCCGTCCCAGAGTTCTCGGGTGGCGTAGTCCGGACGTGGCTTGGACTCCATGAACTGACTGGCGGTGTGGCCTTCGATGACGTTCTTGAAGTACGTCGGGTAGGCGTGGTGGATGTAGAAGAAGTGCGCCATGTCGACGTTGTTGTCGACGATCTCGCGGCAGTGCGATCCTTCGATCAGGATCGAATTCCATTGCCACGGCGACCAGATACCGTCGTCGTAGCCCTCGATGGTGGGCGGGGTCAGCTCGGCGGGTGGGGTCGAACCTTCCGGATCGTGCCAGACCAGCAACTGGCCGTTGACCTCGCAGGTGTCCCATTTCCGGGTCCGCGCCAGCCGCGGGGTGCGTTTGGCGTACGGCACCAGCTTGCACTTTCCGTCGGCGCCCCAACGCCAGTCGTGGAACGGGCAGGCCAGGTTGTCGTCTTTGACCGACCCCATCGACAGGTCACCGCCCATGTGCCTGCAGTACGAATCCAGTACGTGAAGGGCACCGGCCGAGTCGGCGTAGACGACGAGCTTGGTGCCGAACGCTTGGATGCCGTGCGGTTGTCCGTCCCGGAACGTCTCGGCCAGCCCGAGGCAGTGCCAGCCGCGTGCGAACCGTGTCATCTCCGCGCCGGCGTCGATCTCCCGGATATCGCTCATGGGTTCCTGCCTAGCATGTCTTTGACCGCCAGGTGGCTGAACAGCATGCTTGTTCCGATCGGATTTCCGCCACCGGGATAGGTGGTGCCGCTCGGGGCGGCCATGGTGTTGCCTGCGGCGTAGAGTCCCGCGATCACCTGCCCGTCCGCGGTGAGCACCCGGGCGGCGGTGTCGGTGCGTAACCCGCCCTTGGTGCCGAGGTCGGAGATGCCGAACGCGGCGGCATGGAAAGGTCCCTTCTCGATCGCGACGAGCGGGGACGCGCCGCCCGAGAACGCCCGGTCGTAGGCCTCGTCGCCGCGGTCGAAGTCGTCGTCGTGGCCGGCGGCGACGAAGGCGTTGAAGCGCTCCACCGTGGCGGTCAGGTTTTCGGCGGGCACATTGATCATGGCCGCCAGCTCTTCCAAAGTGTCGGCGGTGTGCCACAACCCGGCGTCGACGTATTGCTGGGTATCGACCATCGAGACGTTGGTGGCCTTCACCGGAGGGATGCTTCCCTCGCGGTCGTCGTAGATCATCCAGTACGGCAACGTCATGGACCCGTCGGCCAGCCGCGCCACGATGGCCCGGCCGATGCGGTCGTAGGCGGCCGACTCGTTGACGAAGCGCTGCCCGAACTGGTCGACGAAGATGCCGCCGGTGAACCACAGCGCGAAGGCCGAGCGACCGTCTGGATGTGTCAAACCAGGTGACCACCAGGCCTGGTCCATCAGATCGACGTCGGCGCCGATGGCGATCGCGGCCTGATGCGCGTGCCCTAGGTTGGCCGGCGGGCCCATGGTGTCGCGGGCGACGCCGGGTACTCCGTACTTCCGCCGTAGCTCGTCATTGCCTTCGAATCCGCCCGCCGCGAGCAGCACCCCGCGCCGGGCCCGGATCGCCCGCCGCTCACCGTCGGATTCGACGATCGCACCGGTGACGGCCCCGTCCTCGACGACCAGCTCCACCAATGCGGTATTCGGCCGAAGCGAGGTATCCCGGTATTGCTCAATGGCTTTCAGGAACCGCGCGATCAACGCCCGGCCGCCGATGAAGTAGTCGTCGGGCTGTTCGGCGCCGAGCCGGTCGGCATCCAGCGGGCCGCGCACCAGCTCCCGCAGGTGCGGGACCTTCTCCACCTTGAGCGGGCGGGCCGCGATGTGACGTTGACCGTCGGTCCTGGCCTTGGGCGCCTTGCCGAAGTAGTCCGGCCACGGCATCGGCGCGAACTTCAGATTGTCGTCGACTTCCAGGTACTCGATCAGGCCGGCGCCGCCGCGCACATAGGTCTCCTGCAGCTCGCGCGGGGTCCGATCGCCGACGACAGCGTGGTAGTACTCCAGCGCATCCTCGATGGTGTCGTCGGTGCCGGCGCGCTTCAGCACCGGGTTGCACGGGAACCACACCCCGCCGCCACCGGAATACGCCGTGGTGCCGCCGAATTTGTCGCTGGCTTCCACCAGGATCACCGACAACCCTTCGCGCGCCGCGGTGTACGCGCCGGTGACGCCGCCTCCCCCCGACCCGGCGATCAGAACGTCACAGTCGTCATCCCACTTCATAGGTAGCGTTGCCTTCCGTATCGGGTGAACTCGGCGTCCAGCGACCGCTTGTCATCGTCGCCCATGCGTCGGTATTCGGGCGCACCGCGTCCCACCCACCGATACACGTCGTCGTCGGTATGCCAGTGCTGCTGTTGCAGTTCACGCTTGAGCACCTTGTTCGATCCCGTCACCGGTAGGTTCTTCGACACCCGGAGAAACCGCGGAAACGCCTTGGCGCCCAGGTCGGGTTGGCCGGCCAGATAGGACACAAACGCCCCGGCGTCGAATCCGGCGGGGTCGGCCACCTCGATCGCGGCCATCACCTGATCACCCGAACGTGGATCGGGCACGGCATAGACACCGGCCGCCACCACCTCGGGATGACGACGCAGGACCCGTTCGATGTTCAGGGCCGAGGTGTTCTCGCCGTCCACCCGGATCCAATCCCCGCGCCGCCCGGCGAAGTAGATGAACCCCTGCTCGTCGAGATAGCCGAGATCACCCGTCCAATACCAGCCGTTGCGGATGCGTTCGGCGTTGGCCTCGTCGTTCTTGTAATAACCCTCGAACGTGCGCGTGCCGAACTTGTCGACGATCTCACCTACGGCTTCGTCGGGGTTGAGCACCCGGCCGTGCTCGTCGAAAGCCGCTGGGGCACAGTCGGTCAGCGTTTCCGGATCGACGATGGCCACACCCGCGTGCGCCGGCCGCCCCAACGCCCCCGGCGGCATGTCGGGAGCCAGTACCACTGCCCCACCGCCTTCGCTGGACCCGTATCCCTCGAACAGCTCTGCGTCGAACCGGCGGCGGAACTCGGCCTGGTCATCGGGCGACGCCTCGGTGCCGAAGCCGCGGACCAACGGATTGTCGGCATCGTCGGGCCGTTCCGGCGTGGCCATCAGGTAGCCCAGCGCCTTGCCCACATAGGTGAAGAAGGTGGCACCGAAATAACGCACGTCCGGCAGGAATCCGGACGCCGAGAATGACGGCGTCAGGCACACCGTGGCACCGACCGACAGCGCCGGCGCCCACAACGCCATGATCGCGTTGCCGTGAAACAACGGCATACAGCCGTACTCCACGTCGTCGCGGACATGGCCGAACTTCTCGGCGGCGGTGTAGGCGATGCGGGCCAGCCGGCCCTGGCTGCAGATGACGGCCTTGGAAGCACCCGTCGTACCCGAGGTGAACAGCAACAACATCAGGGAGCCCTCCCCGACGCCGTCCGCCAGCGCCGGTGCCGTGCGATGCGCGTCGAGACGTGCTGCATAGCCCGGCTCGTCGACCACCAGGAACCGATCGGCGGCCAATCCGAGATCGAGACCGCGTAGCCGCTCGGCACCCACGGCGTCGGTGACGATCAACTGGCAATCGGCGAGCCGTATTTCGGCCGTCAGCTCGGCGGCCCCACGGGTTGGGTTGATCCCCACGATGGTCGCGCCGACCAGGGCCGCGCCGCCCAGCCAGAACACGAAGTCCGGCACGTTGTCGAGGAGCACACCGATGTGCAGCGGGCCGTCCACCCGCATCGCCTGGGCCAGCGCCCCGCGCGCGGCAGACTCGGCGACCACCTCATCCCAGGTCCAATCGCGGTCGCGGGTGCGCAGGCCGAGGCGTGGGTCGCCGACCCGGTCGAGCAGCATCTCAGCGATCGAGTCACGCATGTCTCATCACGCTCCGGATCAACCCAGGGTTGTACGAGTCTTCGCCGAGATTGAGCACAGGGACAGAAGTCGGCGCGATTTCGTCCCTGAGTGCAATTTCGGCGCCAGCGGCAGGCCGGGGAGCGGCGCGAGTCAGTCCACAGCACACTCGTCCCAACATAGTGACGCGCGCCACGTCCACCACTCTTAGACCTGTCTTAGGGTTACCGATAACATCGTGACCCATGACGAGCGTTACCGAGCCGTCCGCCGAGCATCAGGTGGACATCCACACCACTGCAGGCAAGCTGGCTGACCTCAAGAGACGGGCCGAGGAGACGCTGCACCCCGTCGGCGAAGCCGCCGTAGAAAAGGTGCACGCCAAGGGCAAGCTGACCGCCCGCGAGCGCATCCTCGCGCTGCTCGACGAGGGGTCTTTCGTCGAGCTCGACGCGCTGGCCAAACACCGCAGCACCAACTTCGGGCTGGAGAACAACCGGCCGCTGGGCGACGGCGTGATCACTGGCTACGGCACCATCGACGGCCGCGACGTCTGCATCTTCAGCCAGGACGCCACCGTGTTCGGCGGCAGCCTCGGTGAGGTCTACGGCGAGAAGATCGTCAAGGTCCAGGAGCTGGCCATCAAGACCGGCCGCCCGCTGATCGGCATCAACGACGGCGCCGGCGCCCGCATCCAGGAGGGTGTGGTCTCCCTCGGTCTGTACAGCCGGATCTTCCACAACAACATCAAGGCCTCGGGCGTGATCCCGCAGATCTCGCTGATCATGGGTGCGGCGGCCGGTGGCCACGTGTACTCCCCCGCCCTGACCGACTTCGTCATCATGGTCGACCAGACCAGCCAGATGTTCATCACCGGCCCGGACGTCATCAAGACCGTCACCGGCGAGGACGTCACCATGGAGGAGTTGGGCGGCGCCCACACCCACATGGCCAAGTCCGGCACCGCGCACTACGTCGCCTCCGGCGAGCAGGACGCCTTCGAATACGTCCGCGACCTGTTGAGCTACCTGCCCCCGAACAACTACGCCGAGCCGCCGCATTACCCGGTGGCTCCGGTCGAAGGGGCGATCGAAGACACCCTCACCGACGAGGACATCGAGCTCGACACGCTGATCCCGGACTCGCCGAATCAGCCGTACGACATGCATGAGGTCATCACCCGCATCCTCGACGACGATGAGTTCCTCGAGGTGCAGGCCGGTTACGCGGGCAACATCGTGGTCGGCTTCGGCCGGGTCGACGGCCGCCCGGTGGGCATCGTGGCCAACCAGCCGACCCAGTTCGCCGGCTGCCTGGACATCAACGCCTCGGAGAAGGCCGCCCGGTTCATCCGGACCTGCGACTGCTTCAACATCCCGATCGTGCTGCTGGTCGACGTCCCCGGCTTCCTGCCCGGCACCGACCAGGAGTACAACGGCATCATCCGCCGCGGCGCCAAGCTGCTCTACGCCTACGGTGAGGCCACGGTCGCCAAGGTCACCGTCATCACCCGTAAGTCCTACGGCGGCGCGTACTGCGTGATGGGTTCCAAGGACATGGGCGCCGATGTGGTGGTCGCCTGGCCGACGGCTCAGATCGCCGTGATGGGCGCCTCGGGCGCGGTGGGCTTCGTGTACCGCTCCGAGCTCAAGAAGGCTGCCGCCGAGGGCCAGGATGTCGACGCGCTGCGCCTGGAGTTGCAGCAGACCTACGAGGACACCCTGGTCAACCCATACATCGCGGCCGAGCGCGGCTACGTCGACGCGGTCATCCCGCCCTCGCACACCCGCGGTTATGTGGCCAACGCGCTGCGGCTGCTGGAGCGCAAGATCATCCAGATGCCGCCGAAGAAGCACGGGAACATTCCACTGTGAGCGCCGAGGCGCAGGCCGACGTCGTCACCGACGAGGCACAGACCGAGCAGAAGGCCGACCACGAGGCACACATCAAGGTGCTGAGCGGTCAGCCCACCGACGAGGAGATGGCCGCGCTGATGGCCGTCCTGAGCACGGCCGGCGGCGGCGCTGCCGAGCCGGCGCTGCGCGATCGCAACATGTGGGGCCACCCGGTCGACAAGCTGCGGTACTCGATCTTCAGCTGGCAGCGGGTCACGCTCCTGGAGCGCACCCACATGCGGCGCTAGTGAGGATCTGAATGACCCGGGTCGTCCTGGGTTCGGCATCGACAGGCCGGCTTGGCGTTCTGCGCCAGGCCGGCCTCGATCCGTTGGTGGTGGTTTCGGGTGTCGACGAGGACGCCGTCATCGCGTCGTTGGCCGACGCCCCGCCCGAGCAGGTGGTCAGCGGGCTTGCCGCGGCCAAGGCCGACGAGGTGCTCGCTCACCTGCCCGCAGCGGTCGCTGCAGACTGCGTCGTCATCGGCTGTGACTCGATGCTGTTTCTCGACGGGCGACTGTGCGGAAAACCCGGCGACGTCGATACCGCGCGGCGGCAATGGCAGGCGATGTCGGGACGGACTGCTCATCTCTACTCGGGCCATGCGGTGCTCGTCGTCCATGACGGAGCCGTCACCCATCGCCTTGCCGATACCGGGATCACCGCGGTGCATTTCGGCTCGCCGTCCGAGGCGGATCTGGAGGCCTACCTCCAAAGTGGCGAACCCCTCGGGGTCGCTGGCGGTTTCACGCTCGACGGACTCGGTGGCTGGTTCATCGACGGCATCGACGGCGACCCGTCCAATGTGATCGGGCTGAGCCTGCCGCTACTGCGCCGGATGTTGTCCGAGGCCGGGCTGTCGGTCGCACAGCTGTGGGAAGGTTCGGCGCGGCCCTGAGGCTGCGCAGTCTGTTTGACGACGCCCCCACTGGGTAGTACCGCGACATCCGACAGAGCGTTCACGATTGGAGTTGCCATGGCCACCGGAGAAACCGGGTTCAGCGACGTGATGTTCGATTTGATCTCGGTGCAATACCACTCACTGAAGGCCGGTCACGACTACGGCCAGTACGTCCGCGATGCTCGCAATGCCGGCCTCGACGACGTCGCATCCTTCTTCGAACAGGTGATGTCCGAAGATTCTCAGCGCGCGAAGTACTGCCACGAGTTACTCAGCAAGCTGCAGGGTTCGCCGGCCGCCTGACCGGTATCGGCATACGAACCTCACGCGGTACGCGGAACCCGCGTTCGTGCCGCCGGGCGGGCCGAGGCGATGTGCGTCACCGTCTTTGACTGCCTGGTCCGTCGGAAGAGTTCCATCTCGACGCGCCGGGGTTTGTCGGCGCCGACCGTCTTGGCGCCGGCACTGAGCCGACGCAGCCAGGCACCCGGTTCGATCAACGTCTCTTCCCACGCCTGCGCGTCGCGCCAGTCCTCGATGCCGATCGACACTGCCGTATCGCGCAAGACGTCACCGAGTTCGCGCTCGAGAAGTTGACGTACCGCGTCGGCTCCGCGCCATGGATCGTTGATGAGCCAGGAGTGGTACGCGTCGGGTATCCGGTACAACGTCGCGTCGGCCTCGTCGGCCAGTTCGAGGGCACAGTCGAACGGCACGATGCCGTCACTTCCGCCGTGCAGCACCATGGTCGGGATCTCCCGTTCCCGCAGCGCCCGAAGCAGCGCGGCGCACTCGCCCGAGCGCATGAGGGCCTGCGCCGCACCGACGAACCCGCTGGGCGGCAGGAACCTGCCCATCGACGCCGCCGTCAGCATCCGCAGATACCGGTTGGCCGCGGCCATCTTCATGCGGAGCGGGTCGCGGTACATGTCGCAGACCGCGCCGAAGATCGTGCGGGCCATCTGCAGCGGAGAGCGCATCACGGTCTCAAGGGCAGCGTCGAACGATGCCCCTGCGGCCGCATCGAACAACAGCGCCGCCAGCACACGATCGGGCGCGGTCGCGGCCAGTTGAATTGCCATCCGGCCGCCCATCGAATGGCCGGCGAAGACCGCTCGCCGGATGCCGAGCGCATCGAGCGTACGCATCACCAGATCAGCCCGGTCATCCAATTCGGCTGCGTCGCAAGGAAGGTCGCCGGTGTCACCATGACCGGCGACGTCGACGGCCACCACGAGAAACCCGAGTGCGGCGATCCGGTCGAGCACGCGGAGATAGTGACGCCGGTTCAGTCCGAGGCCGTGCAGGAACACCATCGGCACACCGTGCCCACCGATCGAAACCCCTACCCGATGCCCGTCGTCGAGGTCGAGCACGTGGTGCGCGAACCGCACTCTCCGGCCCGCCAGATCGGTTGCCACCGCGTTCATCCCGGCTCCTTCATTTCGCAAGCGGTATACCCGGCTGGCGCGGTGGTAAACAGCGCAGGTCGACGGCACGTTTCGGCTGCCAGTGCCGGGGTACTCCGCGCGCGAAACCACGCGAAACCATATGGAGGGAGCAGCGCATGGGCTTTCCCGATCAACAACAGTCGGTGCCCGGCCTACAGAGCCGGATGAACCCGGTACCCGATTGTGGTGAAAGCAGCTACCGCGGTTCCGGCAAGCTCGCCGGCAAGAAAGCCGTCATCACCGGCGGTGACAGCGGGATCGGCCGGGCCGTGGCCATTGCTTACGCCCGGGAAGGGGCCGACGTGGCGATCTCCTACCTCAACGAGGACGAGGACGCCGAGTCGGTGGCGCAACTGGTGAAGGAAGAAGGACGAACCTGCGTCCTGATCCCCGGTGATCTGTCTGATCCCGAGCACTGTCGTACGGTGATCGCCCGCGCGGTGGAGGAACTGGGCGGCATCGACATTCTCGTCAACAATGCGGCGTATCAGATGACGCACGAGACGTTGGAGGAAATCGACGATCAGGAATGGGATTACACGTTCAAGGTGAACGTGGGCGCCTACTTCCACTTGGTCAAGGCGGCATTACCTCATCTGGCACCCGGCTCGTCGATAATCGGTAGCTCGTCGGTCAATTCGGACATGCCCTCACCGACGCTGGCCCCGTACGCCGCCACCAAGGCGGCGATCGCGAACTTCTCCGCGAGCCTCGCGCAGCTTCTGGGAGACAAAGGTATCCGGGTGAACAGTGTTGCGCCGGGGCCGATCTGGACTCCGCTCATTCCGTCGACCATGCCGTCGAAGAAGGTCCAGTCGTTCGGCGACGACACCCCGCTCGGCCGCGCCGGGCAGCCGGCCGAATTGGCCCCTACCTACGTGCTGTTGGCTTCCGACGACGGCAGTTACATCTCCGGTGCCCGGGTGGCGGTCACCGGCGGTCGGCCGATCCTGTAGCGCTCGGCGCTCAGGGGTCGTGTCGGCGGCTGAGCACCTGGTTCTCCCGGATCACCGACAGCGACAAGGTCCGATAGCCGTATCGGTCGAACAGTACGGTGAGCGTGTCACGGTCACCGCCCATCACGACGCCGGCGCCCCACTGAGCGTGTTCCACCGGGGTGTCGATCGGCACCGGCGAACTCCCGGCGTCCACTTCAGCTTCGGGCTGCTCGGTGCACCGGTCGCAGTTACCGCAGGGCTGCGCCAGTTCTTCGCCGAAGTAGCCGAGCAGGTTTTGACGCCGGCAGTTCCTGGTTTCGGCATAGCCGCGCATCATCTCGACCCGGCTCCGGTCGACCCGCTCACTACTGTCGGCGATCTCCACAGCGCGACCGACCGCCGTCGCGACATCCTCACTACCCACGCGAAAACCCTTGCGCCCCGCCGTCACTGCGCGTGCCTGCTCCAATAGATTGACGGCGGTGGTCAGCCTTCTACCGCGGATGCCGAGTTCGGCCCGCAGATCTTTCAACCGTTTCGGTTTGTTTCCCAGGGCGCGGTACACCGCGGACAGCAAAGCCTCATCCGGATGATGCGTGCTGAAGAATCGGCCGAGGGACAGGTCCTCCGGTCGGTAGAACAAGCGGGCACAGGCCACCTCGCCGTCGCGGCCGGCCCGGCCGATCTGCTGATAGTAACTGTCTACCGAATCCGGCACCGATGCATGTATCACCGTGCGCACGTTGGGTTTGTCGATACCCATGCCGAACGCCGATGTGGCGGCGACGACGTCGATCTCGTCGTCGATAAACTGCCGATGTACCCGATCACGTTCACCGGCCCGCAACCCCGCGTGGTAGGCCGCGACCGCGAGCCCGCGGCGTTCCAACTCGTCGGCGTACCGTTGCGTATCGGCTCGCGTCGAGGTGTAGAGCAACACCGGTTTGTCCAGTGCCACAACACAGGACAGGACGGCGTCCCTCTTGTCCTCATCGCTCGTGTGCCGCTCGACCTCCAGCCGTAGGTTTTCCCGGTCGAAACCGCTTGCGATGACCAGTGCGTCGCGCAGCCGCAACCGTTCGACGATCTCTCGGCGCACCATCGGTGAGGCCGTTGCCGTCAAGGCCGCGACCACCGGACGGCCCAGTCGCTCGATCACATCACCCAGACGCAGGTAGTCGGGGCGGAAATCATGACCCCAGGCCGAGACGCAGTGCGCCTCGTCGACCACGATGAGTGAGACATCCACTGCGCCAAGGCGCGACAGCGTCTCTTCCTTGGCCAACTGCTCCGGCGACAAGAAGACGTACTCGACTTGCCGGTGTTCGACGGCCTGCCAGTTTCTGTCGGTCTCCCCCGCGGACTGACGGGAATTGATCGCGACCGCCCGGGGCGCGTCGGCATCGGCGAGATGGTCGATCTGATCGCGTTGCAGCGAGATCAGCGGCGAGATCACCACGGTGACGCCCTCCTTCAGCACCGCGGGAACCTGGTAGATCGCCGACTTCCCGGCCCCGGTCGGCAGCACCGCGAGAACGTCACGCTCAGACATGATGGCTTCCATCGCGGCCAGCTGTTCGGGACGCAGTTCGGACCAGCCGAACACGCGCCCGGCGACGTCCTCGAGCCGGCCCCGAACCGTGTTATCCACCAAGGGTTTCTTGCGCATGGGCCTGCCATCGCCGCTGTTGCCGGGTTTTCGCCCACGTGCTTGTCCAGGCCAGCACCCAGCCCGCGTCCGCTGCCGCGTCAAGGAGATACCTGCGGCCGAGCCGACACGCCTGGCGGGCAGCGACGGAGTCTGCGGGAGTGGACAGTTGCGTGGCTCCGTGCAGCCGTGCCAACCTCGCCGCGGCGAAAGCTTCGCTCATCCCGAGGGGCATACCCGGCAACGGACCGCACAAACGCCCGGCCCGAGAGCCGGTGCGGTACGCGGCGTGTCCGGATCGCAACACAACCGCAACCCGCCCGCGCCGGACCGGTTGCCCGGAACCGGCCCGCGGTCGGCGGACACTCGCTGCATGCCAGTCGAAGAAACAATGTGGGATGTTCGCGTGGCACGCGACTTCGAAACATGCGATCTGGAGCGGTTGCGCGCCGCATTTGCCGACATCATCACCAAGCGCCTGTCGCCGGGTAAGCGTCTGCTGCGGGTGGTGACGTGGTCCCAGAACGGGGGCTCGCTGTTCCGCGCGAACAACGGTGCCCGCCGCTACGCGGTGGCCTACGAGGTGGCGTTCACCGCATAGGCGCAGCGTCGGCTACCGGGCCGACGGTAGGCTCATGGTGTGCCGCTGCCTGCTGATCCCAGCCCCACCCTCGCCGAGTACGCCCATCCGGAGCGCCTGGTCACCGCCGACTGGTTGGCCAGCAACCTGGGCCGGCCCGGCCTGGCCATCGTCGAGTCCGACGAGGACGTCCTGCTCTACGACACCGGCCACATCCCGGGTGCCGTCAAGATCGACTGGCATCTGGACCTCAACGATCCCAACGTCCGCGACTACATCGACGGCGAGCAGTTCGCCGAGTTGATGGACCGCAAGGGCATCAGCCGCGACGACACCGTCGTGATCTACGGCGACAAGAGCAACTGGTGGGCCGCCTACGCGCTGTGGGTGTTCACCCTGTTCGGCCACCCGGACGTGCGCCTGCTCGACGGCGGCCGCGACCTGTGGGTCTCCCATGGCCGCGACACCACCCTCGAGGTGCCCACCCGCCAGTCCAGCGGCTATCCGGTGGTAGAGCGCAACGACGCCCCGATCCGGGCCTACAAGGACGACGTCCTCGCCATCCTCGGCAAGCAGCCGTTGATCGACGTCCGCTCGCCGCAGGAATACACCGGCGAACGTACGCACATGCCCGACTACCCCGAAGAGGGTGCGCTTCGCGGCGGCCACATCCCCACCGCAAAGTCGATTCCGTGGGCCAAGGCCGCCAAAGACAGCGGTCAGTTCCGCAGCCGCGCCGAACTCGAGGAGCTGTACAGCTTCCTCACGCCCGAGGACGAGACGGTGGTGTACTGCCGGATCGGCGAGCGGTCCAGCCATACCTGGTTCGTACTGACTCACCTGCTCGGCCTGCCGGGGGTGCGCAACTACGACGGCTCCTGGACCGAGTGGGGCAATGCCGTCCGGGTGCCGGTCGCGGTCGGCCCTGACCCAGGTGACGCCCCGGGCGCCTCATGAGTTCGATGCCGACCGCCCTGGCGGAGGTCGTCTCCGACTTCCAGGAGGTGGCCGGCCAGGACAAGCTGCAGTTGCTGCTGGAGTTCGCCAACGACCTGCCGCCATTGCCGACCCACCTCGAAGAGGCGGCGATGGAGCCCGTCCCGGAGTGCCAGTCACCGCTGTTTCTGGACGTCGACGCCTCCGACCGGGGCAATGTGCGGTTGTTCTTCAGTGCTCCCCCGGAAGCCCCGACCACGCGAGGGTTCGCCGCGATCCTGGCCACCGGACTGGACGGACAGTCAGCCGACGACATCCTGGCGGTGCCCGACGACTTCTACACCGCACTGGGACTGGGCGCATTGATCAGCCCGCTGCGGTTGCGCGGCATGTCGGCCATGCTGGCCCGGATCAAGCGGCGGTTGCGCGCAGGCTGAGGACCCCAGCCTTTACCGGTTCGTCCGAAGTTTCGCGGAGAGTTTCGGAACGGAGTTGCCGGGCGTCGCGGGCCGGATCTCGGTTCCGTTTGGATCGATGATGGCTGAGTCGGTGACGACGGTGGTGCCTACCGCAGCATCGTCCACCTGGACTGCACGGACAGCAAGACCCTCGCCAGGTCGACAGGCGCCCACCTTTGACATGTCACCCAATTTCTCTGGCGCCCAAATGAGTTCGGGCGAAACCGTAATCCGCTCCTCGCCAGCCGGATTCACGATGGGCGAGGTGTAACAGGGATAGCTGTCGCCATTCGACATAGAGCGGAAGTATTGGTCCACAGCGATAGCGGGCGCTTGGTAGTACACCGTGATCGTGGCGCCTCGGGCTGTCGGTTCGGCGAAGTATCCGATCACCGGCAAGGGCCCACGCTGCTCCGGCGGCGGCACCACGAAGGCGGCCTCGGCGGCCCGCTGCTGCGCTTCAGCCTCGCGCTGGCGTTTGTCGGCCGCTGACTTCGATATCTCGTCACCGATGAAGACGCCACCGAGAACCAGCGAAACGATGATCACGAAAACCCCACTGGCCCGGGTCATTCCGTAAGCGATGTCGCTGGGTTCGTTCGCTTCTGGGTTCTTGAACTTCCAGGACTGCATGGCCCACCACAGGCGACGGGGTGAGGCCGCGAGGGCCCCACCGACCAACACGCCGACAACGATGACGAAGATCCCCGCGCCCATGGAAGAAGAGTAGTGGGGTGCGACGGCCGGTGAACGCGGCAAATCTGCTCGTCAACAGGAGAGATGGGACAGCTGACAGATCCGTGCAGAAAGCTACTCACCGGTAACCGACACCGGTTTCAGAAGCCTCAAGGTGCGGCGCATAAACTGCCCGCGATAGATTCTTAAAGACGTTTCTTAGAGAACTGCCGAGGAGGCACCGTGGCCAACCACGCCAGCTCAAAGATCTCCAAGGTGCTGGTCGCCAATCGCGGGGAGATCGCGGTCCGGGTGATCCGCGCCGCCAAAGACGCCGGACTGGCCAGCGTGGCCGTGTACGCCGAGCCGGACGCCGATGCACCGCACGTACGACTCGCCGACGAAGCCTTCGCCCTGGGCGGCCAGACTTCAGCCGAGTCGTACCTGGTCTTCGAAAAACTTTTGGACGCCGCCGCCAAGTCCGGCGCCAACGCCATCCATCCGGGTTACGGCTTCCTGTCGGAGAACGCCGACTTCGCCCAGGCTGTGCTCGACGCCGGGCTGATCTGGATCGGGCCGAGCCCCCAGTCCATCCGCGACCTGGGTGACAAGGTCACCGCCCGCCACATCGCCGCCCGCGCCAAGGCGCCGCTGGTGCCGGGTACCCCGGACCCGGTCAAGGACGCCGACGAGGTCGTCGCGTTCGCCAAGGAGTACGGCGTGCCGGTCGCGATCAAGGCCGCCTTCGGCGGTGGCGGTCGCGGCATGAAGGTGGCCCGCACGCTTGAGGAGATCCCCGAGCTGTTCGAGTCGGCGACCCGTGAGGCGATCGCGGCTTTCGGCCGCGGTGAGTGCTTCGTCGAGCGCTACCTGGACAAGCCGCGCCACGTCGAGGCCCAGGTCATCGCCGACACCCACGGCAACGTCGTCGTCGCCGGCACCCGCGACTGCTCACTGCAGCGCCGCTTCCAGAAGCTGGTCGAAGAGGCCCCGGCCCCGTTCCTGACCGAGGCGCAGCGCAAGGAGATCCACGAGTCGGCCAAGCGCATCTGCAAGGAGGCCGGTTACTACGGTGCGGGCACCGTCGAATACCTGGTCGGCCAGGACGGCCTGATCTCCTTCCTGGAGGTCAACACCCGCCTGCAGGTGGAACACCCGGTCACCGAGGAGACCTCCGGCATCGACCTGGTGCGCCAGCAGTTCAAGATCGCCAACGGCGAGGCGCTGGACATCACCGAGGACCCGACCCCGCGTGGACACTCCTTCGAGTTCCGGATCAACGGTGAGGACGCCGGCCGCGGCTTCCTGCCCGCCCCCGGACCCGTCACCCGCTACGACATCCCCACCGGTCCCGGTGTGCGACTGGACTCCGGTGTCGAGGCCGGTTCGGTCATCGGTGGCCAGTTCGACTCGATGCTGTCCAAGCTCATCGTCACCGGCGCCACCCGTGAAGAAGCGCTGGACCGCTCGCGCCGGGCCCTGGCCGAGTTCCACGTGGAGGGTCTGGCCACCGTCATCCCGTTCCACCGCGCCGTGGTCTCCGACCCCGCCTTCATCGGTGACGGCGAGAAGTTCGACGTGCACACCCGGTGGATCGAGACCGAGTGGAACAACACCGTCGAGCCGTTCACCGGTGGCGACCCGATCGAGGAAGAGGACACCGTCCCGCGCCAGACCGTGGTCGTCGAGGTCGGTGGCCGTCGTCTCGAGGTCTCGCTGCCCGGCGACCTGGCGATCGGCGGTGGCGGCGGTGCCGCGGCTCCCGGCGTCGTCCGGAAGAAGCCCAAGGCCCGCAAGCGCGGCGGCGGTGGCGGTGCGGCGGCCTCCGGTGACTCGGTGACCGCGCCGATGCAGGGCACCGTGGTCAAGGTGGCCGTCGAAGAAGGCCAGGAAGTGGCCGCCGGCGACCTCGTCGTGGTGCTGGAAGCCATGAAGATGGAGAACCCGGTGACCGCCCACAAGGACGGCGTCATCACCGGCCTGGCCGTCGAGGCCGGTGCCGCCATCACCCAGGGCACCGTGATCGCCGAGATCAAGTAACACATCCGTCGAGTGGCCACTTACGGCACGGATTCTCGTCAATCCTGTGCCATAAGTGGCCATTCGGCTTTCTTGGAGGTCCCATGGAACCCGTAGAGATCAACAACGGCCAGTGGTACCTGCGTGGGCTGCGCGCCGACGACCGGGTCGACGACCGGCCTGCGCTGGCCGATCTGGGTGAGGACGACCTGGATTACGTGCACGACGCCGCCGACGGCTGGGCCGATGACACCCGCTACACGTGGGCGGTCTGCGAACCGACCACCGGCGAACTACTCGCCGAGGTCATCCTCGATCCCGTCACCGGATACCTGAGCAGCCGCGGGCGCCCGGGCTTCGAGGACGCCGCCGCGATATCGGAAGACACCGTGCGCCGGTACGCCGCGGCCGTACTCGGGCTTGAGGTGCACACCTGAGCGGATACGCGTTCCGCTGACTCCGATCACCTCAACGCTCGTCGACGTCGAGGCCGGTGGCCAGATCACCGCACTCGACGACGGCGACGTCGTCGCGTCCGCGCAGAAACACCCTTGCGCCCTGGTCACCGTGCAGGGTCGCGATGAGCGCCGCAAGATGCCGGCGGGCCACGACAACCGGATGCCCCGGCCGGCCCCCGTAGCCGGCGCGGGCCAGACCGGAACCGCCCGCGCGCGCCGCGCTCAGCACCCGGGCCACCACGTCGGCGCCGATGTCGGGGGTGTCGACGGTATGCAGGACAACCCATTCCGCTGCGCCTGCGGCCGCCACGCCCTCACGCACGGAGGCACTCATGCCCTCGTTCCATTGTTCGGCAATCACCGCGCGTGCCGGTTCAGGCACTCCCACCACTGCCGCACCCAACACCACGATCACATCGTCGCAGCCACCGTCGTCCAACGCGGCTACCGCTCGCTTGAGCCAAACACCGTCCCCGGCAAGGACTTTCGGCATCCCGAACCGGCTCCCCGCGCCGGCGGCCAGGACGATACCGGTGACCGTGGCAGGGTCCGGCTTACCATTCGACATACCGGTAAGTCTGCCCGCGGGAGTCCGGCGACCTGAGCAGGGCTTAAGAATCCGGCCGAACCAATTGGCGGGTGACATGGACAGCGGTAGGGTTCGAGACAGGTTGAGTTCACAGCCGCGGCACGTTGTCGACAGCCCGGGAACTTGCACCATCGTCGACTGACGCCGCACCAACAGTACGAATACATGTATTACGACTGATGGAGCCACACATGTCTGTCATTTCAGGAAACGCCCTGATCAACCACTCCGAGGACTCACCCGCCGCATTCGCCACCCGTCGGTTGCCGCCCGCGACGGCGGTGATCAGCGCCCGAGGCGAAATCGACGCGGCAAACGCCACGGCGTTCGCCGAGTACGCACTGCGGAACAGCGCCGATTCCGAACGGCTCGTGGTCGACCTGGCGAATGTCGATTTTTTCGGTACGGCAGGATTCTCCGCCCTCAGAACCATCGCGGACCACTGCTCGGCCGACGCCGTCGACTGGGTGTTGGTGCCCAGTAAATCCGTGAACCGGCTGCTGCGGATCTGCGATCCCGATTCCGGGATACGCGCGTGCTACAACGTGGCTGCGGCACTGTCCGCACTGAACGGCAAGACGCCGTTACTGCAGCTGGTCACGAAGTCGCGCTAGCGATTTCGCCAGCAGTCGCGATACGTGCATCTGTGAGACGCCGACCCGTTCGGCGATCTGCGTCTGCGTCATGGATTCGAAGAACCGGAGCACCAACACGGTCCGCTCCCGCTCGGGTAGTTGGGCCAGCAACGGGCGCAGAGTCTCCCGGTTATCGATCTGGTCCAGACCGGTATCCATGTCGCCGAGGGTGTCGACGATCGCCGGCGCATCCTCGTCGCCGCCGCCACCGCTGTCGATCGACAGGGTGTTGTACGAGCTGCCCGCGACGAGGCCTTCCACCACCTCTTCACGGTCCATGTCCAGTTCGGCGGCCAGTTCAGAGGCCGTCGGTGCCCGCCCCAACCGCTGGGACAGCTCGGCCGTCGCGGCGCCCAGCCGCAGATGGAGTTCTTTGAGCCGGCGCGGAACTTTGACCGACCAGCTGTTGTCGCGGAAATGACGCCGAACCTCGCCCATGATCGTGGGCACGGCGAACGACACGAAGTCCGACCCGGCTTCGACGTCGAACCGGTTCACCGCGTTGACGAGACCGACACGCGCCACCTGCACCAGGTCCTCGCGGGGCTCCCCGCGTCCGTCGAAACGCCGAGCGATGTGATCGGCCAGTGGGAGGCAGCGCTGCACGATCCGCTCGCGCTGCCGTTCGAATCCCGGCGCGTCCTCGGACAGTTCGCTGAGTTCGCGAAACATGTCGCGAACGTCTGCATATTCCGAACTCACCGCAGCAGGCTCGCTCGTCTCGTCGTCAGACTGATGCCGAACACCCTGCCGGTGTCGGGCCCGTTACCGTCGGCGAACGTCTTGACCTCGTCGGTCAGCGAGCTGAGCACGTGCCAGCTGAAGCTCCCGGGCTCCACCACCGCAGCACCCGCGCAGGTGGCCGAGGCGGTGATCACCACCGCGTCCTCGCCCGGCTCGATCGTCAGTTGCAGATTCGCCTGCGGTAACGCGGCGCGGATCAACGCCGTGCAGGCCTCGTCCACGGCCAATCGCAGATCCGCGACGACGTCGAAGTCGAGGTCTTCGAAGGTTGCCACCGCGGCCACCAACGTGCGCACCACGGCCAGGTTCTCCAGCCTGGCGGCAACCCGAATCTCGACCGACCGCTCCGTGCGGTTCGTCTGCTTCAGTTGGCCTGGTTCGTCGGCCATCTCACCTCCCGGCGTCTCGGAGCGACAGTATCGTAGGCGGGACGTTCGGCTCACGACGGCATCCGATGACACGACTTCGATCTCGACTTCTGCACTGCGGCACTTTCTCCTGCACCCTAGCCTCATCCCACACAGATTCCCGCCAGGGATGCCCATCCGTTCGCTACCGGAAACCTGTTCACGACGTGGGATTATCGAAGGTATGGATCCGGACCGTCCCGACGTGGATCAGCGCTGGGACCGAACGGCCCGCCACGAGACGGAAGCCGAACGGCTCGACCGCAACTGGACCAGTTTGCTCCAGGAGCTGCGGGTCGTGCAGACCGGTGTGCAGTTGCTCACCGGCTTCCTGTTGACCCTGCCCTTCCAGGAGCACTTCCCGATGCTCGACCGGCCGATGCGGGTGGTCTACCTCGTGACGGTCGCCTGTTCCGTGGCTGCCACCGGGCTCCTGATCGCTCCGGTCGGCATGCACCGCCTGCTGTTTCGCCGGCACCGGGTGAACCTGTTGGTCGCCGCCGCCCACCGATGCGCGTTCGCCGGGTTGTTGTTGCTCGGTCTGGCCATGGCCGGGGTCGCCGAGTTGATCTTCGACACCGTCGCCGGCCGCGAGGCCGGCATCATCGCCGGCACGCTCGCGCTGCTGTTGTTCGTCAGCATGTGGCTGGTGGTGCCCTTGACAATGCGGCGTGGTGAGCCGATGCGGCTGGGCGAACCGATGTCGACGGGGCCCTCAGTCCAACTCGGCACGCAACGCGGCGAGTAGCGGCTTGGCGGCCTCGTCGAGGAATCGCTGTTGCCCCTCGTCGCCGATCTGCACCAGGGCGATGTCGGTGAACCCCGCCTCGCGGTAGGGCGCAACGGCTGCGACGATCGCGTCCAGGTCGGGACCACACGGGATGGCCTCGGCCACGTCCTCGCGACGCACGAACCGGGTCGCCGCGGCAAAGCCCGCGGGCGTCGGCAGATCCGCATTGACCGACCAGCCGCCGGCGAACCAGCGGAACTGGTCATATGCCCGTTCCACCGCGGCGTCGCGGTCGGGATCCCAGCACACCGGAATCTGGCCGATCACCTTTCCCTCGGGCAGCAGGCCGGTCGCCTGACGGCGTTGTTGCCAGCCGTCGACGATGTCGGCGTCAGGGGCGACGTTGATCAAGTGGTCGGCAGCCAACGACAGCTTCTCGACGGCTCTCTCACCGGCCATCGCCACCGCGATGGTGAGCGGCACTTCGGGGAGGTCCCAGATCCGCGCGGAGCTCACCTCGAAGAATTCGCCACGGAAGTCGATGAGATCGCCGGTGAGCAGTTCACGGATCAGCTTGATCGCCTCGGCGAGCATGTCGTGACGACGGTCAACCGTGGGCCAGCCCCGGCCCACCACGTGTTCGTTGAGGTTCTCGCCGCTGCCCAGTCCCAGGGTGAAGCGGCCGTCGGACAGGATCTGCACGGTGGCCGCCTGCTGAGCGACGATCGCCGGGTGATACCTGATCGTCGGGCAGGTCACGTAGGAATACAGCTGCACGCTACTGGTGGCGTGCGCCACCGCGCCCAGCACCGGCCACGCGTTGGGGGCGTGACCTTGGCTGGCCAGCCACGGACTGTAGTGGTCGCTGCAGACCTCGAAGTCGAAACCTGCCTGCTCGGCTGCCATCGCGTAGTCGACGAGCTGACGGGGTCCGCTCTGCTCGGTCATTAGGGTGTATCCGAATCTGGCCATGCCACCTGGGTAACCCGTGCAGAACGGGACAAAACTGGGTATGCGATGGCCATGACCGAATCACAGACGGTGCAGGCACCGCCCGGCGACGAGCGGCCGGCACGTACTTCGATGACCTGGGTACTGGCCATACTGACCATCCCCGCCGCCATCGCGGTGTTCCTCTACGGCATGGGTGCGGTGATGAGCATGGCCGGCTGCACCGGTGAGGTGTGCGCCGACAAGGGACCGGGAGAATTCTGGTTCGGGGTGTTGTTCTACGGAGCGCCCGTGGTGCCGGTGGTGGTGATCCTGTTGACGATGTTCATCTCGCGTTGGCGCTACAGCGTGCTGGTGCCGATCGTCGGGTTGGCCCTTCTGGCAATCGATTTCGCCGTCCTTGCGGCTACATTCTGAGACCGCGCCGAAGCCCAGCCGACAGCGAGACACCGACCCGGCCGTGCAGGCGGCCGGGTTGGCGCGCGTCCGGGTTCAGCTGCTGGGGTGCTGCCTCATGACGCCGGGATGGTCTGTGTACCAGCGATCCTCGATTCGACGGACCCTCATGTGCTCGATCGCCAGCCACACCGACCCGATGAGGAAACCGGCCGCGGACAGAGCGCCGACGGTGAATCCGACGTCGGAGTTGCCGGTGGCGAACGCGGCCAGGGTGCCGACGAACAACACCAACGCCATCAAGATCAACACCACCGCCGGCATGATGACGTTGTCCTTCATGGACTCACCGGCATGCGGTCGGGTCGTCCGGGCGTGGTCAACTGGATCTTTCGGACCCTTCATGGCTGCTCCTTCCCGCCATTGTCGCCCTACCTGCCGTATCGGGCTGTCTCCACGGTAGATCGCGACGGCTGCTCTGGCCAGGAAATACGGCGATCACCCGGCCCTGGAGTCCGGCAGATAAGAAGACCCCGCCGCCGGTGGCAGCGGGGTCGCGGACAGCTCGATCAGTGATTGCGCAGCATGCCGATCAGCTGACCCTTGTTCTTGTCGGAATATCCTTTGATACCAAGCTCTTTCGCGCGACGCTTGAGATGGTCGACGGTCCAGTCGTCATAGGAGCCGGATTTTCCACCCGAGCGTCCGACGCTCGAACGCCCCCTGGCGGCAGCAGCGTTGGAGATTCGAGCCGCCTTCTCCTTGGAATTACCTTCTTCTCGCAGCTCCTCGTAGAGCTTCTCGTCCTTGATCGACGAATTCGGCATCATGCACCTCCCTTGTTGTCAATGCCAGTTTCGTTGTCAATGCCAGTTTCGTTGTCAATACCAGCTTCGCCGGCCCGCGACCGGGCGCCCGATCATGCCGAGCAGCCAGAACACGGCGCCGATCACCAGCAGGATCACGCCCACCACCCAGAGCAGGTAGACGTCGAGGATCAGGCCGAGAATGAGCAGAATTGCCCCGAGCACAATCATGACAACCTCACTTCACGACGGCGATGGAATCCATCGCACTGGGTTGCGGCAAACGGCATTCGTCCACCTTCGGATTGACGCCCGCATAGTTCAACGGCCCGGCCAGGACCGTGAGTGCAATGGCGCCGGCAGTTGCACAGTTCGTTGATCCACCATGGAAATAGTCGCGCTGCCAGGCCGCGACGACGCCGATCAACAACCAGATGAGCACGAGCGTTCCCAATAATCCACCGATCCTCATGACGCCTCGGTTACCCGATTGACGCCCTGGTCAAACAGCGGTGCCGCGCAAAAGAAGAGGATCCTGAGAAACGCCGAACTTCGATTGTTGCAACTCGTGATCGGGCGTAAAGTCCACTTCAGGTTGAGTGCACAGCCGCCCGGAATCGTCATCGAGTGTCAGGGCCGCCAACTCCCTACACTCAGGGGTTTTGAGCCCACAGAGCCACGTGGCGTGACCACAGTATTTCTACTGAGGGAGTCACAAATGCCGACAATCAGTGTCGCGAGGCGCACTACCACGACACCCAGCGACCACACCCGTGCGCAGTTCGATGCGCAATGGCTCTGGCCGGCCACCACGGTGGTCAACGTCCACGGTGAGCTGGACGCGTCGAATGCCGCCGAGTTGACGGAGTACGGAACTCAGCACGCCCGGCCGAGTGGTCAACTGGTACTGGACATGACGGCGGTGAAATTCTTCGGCGCCTGCTGCTTCGCCTGCCTGCACACGGTCAATGTCCGGTGTGCCGCTGAGAACATCGACTGGGTTTTGATTCCCGGCAGCGCGGTCTCGCGGGTGCTGCGCATCTGCGATCCGGAGGGAACCTTGCCGGTTTCCACCGGCCTACCCGCCGCTCTGACCAAGCTGCGCAGCCAACCGCGACAGCTCGAGTTGGTCGATCTCGAACGCTGACCGCCTGCCGATTCAGCGCCGCACGGTCAGGGCGATGCCGAACAGTGTCCCGGCGCAACGATTGTCACTGCCGTCAATATCTTCGGTGAAGGTCTCGACACCATCAACCAGTGCGTGCAGCACGCGTCGGCTGAAGCCCCCCAGAGTGGGTGGCACCGGATCGTCCACCGCCGCGTCACAGATCGTCGACAGCCGCACCGTCACTTCGCGATCGCGCGGTTCTTCGGTGAGCGTGAGACCCGCACCGGCAGCGGCCATGTCGATCAACACGGTGCAGGCCTCGTCGACCGCCAGGGCCAACTCGGCAGCGGTATCGGTGTCCAACCCCTCGTAGTTGGCCAGCGTGTCCGTCATCGTTCTCACCACCGCCAGCGCGTCCACGTGAGCCGGCACCTTCAGCTCAACAGCTCGAGACCTGGGCGTGTGATCGTATCCGGGGTGGGGTATCCGCTCGCCGTGAACCAGAGTCAAGACCGGCCGCGCGCGACGATGCCGACGGACTTCCTCTTTGCCCGACCGGAAACCGCCCGACAATGACATATTTGCCACGTACCCACCGCACACGGCTACCTAAACCGAGGTGTCGGCAATGAGATTGCGCCGCAGCGTCGTCCGCGGCCCGGGGATACAACGGATACGCCGCGGGCGCGGCTTCAGCTACCGCGACGACACCGGGACCACGGTCACCGACGCCGCCACCCTGCAACGCATCGAGGAGCTGGTGATCCCGCCGGCCTGGAAGAGCGTCTGGATCTGCTCGTACCCGAACGGGCACATCCAGGCGGTCGGCACCGATGTCGCCGGCCGCCGCCAATACCTGTACCACACCCAATGGCAAGAGGAGCGCGGCGAGGAGAAGTTCGACCGCGTGCTGGAAATGTCTGGCTCCCTTGTTGATTGGCGTACCGGTATTGCGACCGACCTGCGCCGTCGTGGGCTGACCCGCGACCGCGTGCTGGCCTTGGGGCTGCGGCTGCTGGACCTCGGCTACTTCCGGGCCGGCGGCGACCAATACGCCGAGGAGAACAACTCGTTCGGCATCGCCACGCTGCTTCGTGAGCACATCACCCTGCGCCCGGATGCGGTCGAGTTCGATTACCCGGCCAAGAGCGGGGTACGGCGGACCCTGCGCGTCGAGGACCCGGCCGTGGCCCGCGCCGTCCGCTCACTGCAACGGAGCCGGGCCGACGGCGAACGCCTGTTGGCCTACCGGCGCTCGTCCGAGTGGATCGACGTGCATGCCGAGGATCTGAACGTCCGGTTCAAAGAGATGGTCGGCGACGACTACACGGTGAAGGATCTGCGGACGTGGCACGGCACGGTGCTGGCCGCCGAGGCGTTCGTCGACGCCGATCCGCCGGTCGACGACAAGGTGATCAAGCGCGTGGAATCGGCGGTGATGCGCGAGGTTTCCGAGTCGCTGGGCAACACCCCGGCGGTGGCCCGCAGCGCCTACGTCGATCCGCGGGTGGTAGAGGCCTACCGCGACGGGATGACCATCGCCGCCGGGGTACGGCGGGCGGCGCGTGTGCGCGACAGTGACAAACGGCAGGCGATCCTGGAGGGCAGCACTGCCCGGATGATCCGAAAGGTGGGCCGACGGAAATGACCGAGCCGACCGGTCAGAATCCGTTCGGTCGCCCGTTGCCGAGGTAGCGCAGGCCGGCTTCGGTCACCTGCTGCGGATCGAGCACGTTGCGGGTGTCGACCACCACCGCCGACGGGGCCTGTTCGGCGATGCGGGGCCAGTTCAGGCCGACGAACTCCGGCCATTCCGTGAACACCACGATCGCATCGGAATCCTTGGTGGCCAGGTATGGATCATCGGCCGTGGCGATCCCGGCCCGGCGCACGGCGCGTAGGTCCAGGGCGGCCAGCCGTGGGTCGTATCCGGTGAGCTGGGCACCCGACCGGCCGAGTTCGGCGCCGACCGCCAATGCCGGGGAATCGCGCAGGTCGCAGGTCCCGGCTTTGAACGTGAGCCCAAGGGCGGCGATCCTGGCCTCTGCGAGCGGAACCGAGATCGTCCGTTGCAAGGTGTGCCGGATCCGGCCGGCCTGCGCGGCATTGGTCGCACATGCCGAGGACACCTCGCCCAGCTCGATGCCATGGCTGCGGGCCGTGTGCAGCAGTTCGGCGGTGTCTTTGGGCAGGCACGAGCCACCCCAGCCGGGGCCCGGAGCCAGAAAGTGCGGCCCGATACGGACGTCGGCTCCCATGCAGCGGGTGACATCGTCGATGTCGGCCCCGACCTGCGCGCACAACCTGGCCAGTGAGTTGGCGTACGAGATCTTCACGGCCAGAAAGGCGTTGCTGGCATATTTCGCCAACTCTGCGCTCTCCGGGCTCATCCGCAGCCTCGCGCCGCCGACGGTCCCGTAGAGCTGCTCGACGGCCTCGGCCGCGTCGTCGTCGTCCGCGCCGATCAGGATCCGGTCCGGATGCCGGAAGTCGTAGACGGCGTGACTCTCGCGCAGAAACTCCGGATTGGACACCGCGCGGACTTTCCTGGGGCCCAGCCGCTCGGTGACCCGGCGGGTGGTGCCCACCGGCACCGTGGACTTCATCGCCAGCACCGCCCCCGGACGGAGCACACCGGCCAGGTCCTCGACGACGGCCTCCACAGCGGTCAGATCGGCCGACCCGTCACTGCCGCTCGGCGTGGGCACGCAGACGAACACCACGTCCCGGTCTGCCAAGACACCACAGTCCTCGCTGAATCGCAGTGTGCCCGAATGGAGCCCGGACTCCAGAAGTTCCGCCATCCCGGGCTCGTCAAGCGGTGTGATCCCGTTGGCCAACCGACCCACCCGGTCGGTGTCGATGTCGACACATACCGTGTCGTGCTCGCGCTCGGCCAGACACACCGCGGTGGTCAGGCCGACATACCCGGCACCGACGACGCCGACCTTCATGTCGACTCCCCCAGCATCTGGTGCACCGCGTCGAGCACGCGCGGCACGGTGATCAACAACAATCCCCGGTGCGGTTCAGCGCCGTGCGGATCCCCGCAGTCCCCCGCCCACAGCGCCACGTGCGGCCCGGCACCGCGCGGCCCCCACCGACTCGGCGGGGTGGGTCCGAACAGCAGCACGGAGGGGGTCCCGGTTGCGGTGGCGACATGGCCCACGCCGGTGTCACCGCAGATCAACAACCGGCTGTCGCTGATCAGCGCAACCAGCCCGAGAAGATCGAGAGTGCCTGCCAACATGGCGGATTCGGGTAGACCGGCCCGGTCGACGACACTGGCTGCCAGCTCCGTCTCCTTGGCATCGCCGGTTACCACCACCTCGTACCCGTCCCCGTGTAACGCGGCCGCCACGGCCGCGTAGCGCTCCCCGGGCCATCGGCGGGCACCGAATGCCGCCCCGGGATGGATCACCACCACACCGGATCGATCGGGATAACCCGCGGGCCGGTCGATCGCCAGATCCTGCGGATCGCAGTTGATCCCGTGCCACTCCATCAGATGACACCAGCGGTCCACCTCGTGCAGATCGGCCCGCCAGGGCGGCCCGGCCAGTTCCGGATATCCGGCATGGCGATGGCTCAGCATCGACTTCGGTTGCAGCGCCATCAGATCGGCGATGCTCTCGGGGCCGCTGCCGTGCAGGTTGACCGCCATGGCCGGGGCCCGACGCGGATGCACGTGGCCCAGGCCCGGGGTGGGGTCGACGTCGGTGACCGCGCCGGACAACATCGCCAGGTCGCGAAACCGCTCCGGTGCGGCCAGCACGATCCGCTCGGACGGGTAGGTGCGTCGCAGACCGCGAAGCGCCGGGAGTCCGGTCATCAGATCACCGAGCCCCAGTGCACGTAGCACAAAGATCTCGTCGGCGTCCGAATCCGCCTGCGCGGCAGGATCGGGCGCGATCGTCACGGCCACGACGACTCCGTGGAGGCACATACCACCAGTTCCCGCACCTCACATCCGGCGGGCTGCGACAGGGCGAACACCACGGTCTCGGCGACATTGGCCGGCTCGTTGAGCAGGGCATCGGCCGGGGGCTTGTACTGTTCGTCGCGTCCGTCGAAGAACGGGGTGTACATTCCGCCGGGGATCAAGGTGGTCACCCCGACCTCCCCGGCCAGTTCCGCAGCCAAGGCCCGGGTGAAGCCGACCACCGCAAACTTGGACGCGCAGTAGGCCGTTGCATCGCTGACGGCCTTGATACCGAGTGTCGAGGCAACCGTCACGATCCGTCCACCGCTGGCCTTCAGAAACGGCAGCGCCGAGCGAATCACCGAGACGGTGCCGAACAGGTTGACGTGCACCACCCGCTCCCAGTCCTTGGCCGGGACATCGGTGAGCTTGCCGCACGAATCGATACCCGCCGCGGTGAACACCCCGTCGACGACACCGCCGGCTCGCTCGGCCAACGCCCGCACCGCGGCGTCGACCGCTTCGGTGTCCGCCAAGTCGGCGCGCTCGAAGTCCACGTCCCCGGCGGGTGCATTCCGATCGATGACCAGCGGCGTGCCGCCGTGGCGCACAACAGCTTCCACCGTGGCGGCACCGAGACCCGAGGCACCGCCGGTGATGATGATATTGCCCAGTTTCACGAAAGACCCTTTCGGTCACGACCGCATCGCGGCGATCAGCTTTGACGATGAGTAACCGGCAACCGTCGGCAGTAAAACCACTTCCCCGCCGTGACTGCGCACCACCGGTGCCTCCGGCAGGTCTGCCTCCGTGTAGTCGCCGCCCTTCACCCACACATCCGGACGCAGCGCTTCGAGTTGCTGTTCGGGCGAGGACTCGTCGAAGATCACCACGGCGTCCACACAGGCCAGTGCACAGAGCACCCGCGCGCGGTCGGCCTGCGCCATCACCGGACGGCTGGGACCTTTCAGGGCACGCACCGAGGCGTCGGAGTTGAGCAACACCACCAGCGAGTCGCCCAATTGGCGGGCCTGATGCAGCAGCCGCACGTGCCCGGTGTGCAGCAGGTCGAAGCAGCCGCCGGTGGCCACGAGCCTTCCGCCGCGCCGGCGCAACTGCTCCCGAACCTCGGTGACATCACCGAGAATCGCGGTGAATTCGGCGGATACGCCACCGACAGCACCGATCCGGCCGGGGCTGGAGACGCCGACGGCTCCCCCGGTGGCGACGAACCGGCTTGCCGCATCGACAGCCTCGCCGACCGCGTCGACGATCGACCTGCCCTCGGCCAGAGCCAGCGTGGCCGCCACCGCGAATCTGTCGCCGGCACCGCAGGTGTCCGAATGTGCCGAGCCGCCGACGTTCGAGACGGGCACGGCAACGTTGGTCACCTGACCGTCGTCGGTGGACACCGTCGCACCTCGAGCGCCGAGCGTCACGCTGACTCCCCGGGCATCCCACTGCCGGCGCAGGTGTTCGGCCGAGACAGACTGGGCTTCGGCTTGATTCGGGGTGACCAGCCAACACCCGGGAACCGGAGTCGCCCCGCGCGGGTGCGGATCCCACACCAGCGGGACCCGAGCGGCGATGCGTTCGAGCTCTCGGCGCAACCCTGGGTGGGCGCTCACGCCGTGGCCGTAATCGGCCACACAGACCGCACGGGCGTCGCCGAGCACCGCAGCCACCGGGGCCGGTAGATCCTGTCCTCCGGCGATCCCGTCCCCGTGGTCGAGGCGCAGCATCGACTGCCCTGACGCGCGAATCCTGGTCTTACACACCGTGCTCCCGGCCATCGGCAGGGCCACCACGGTGACCCCGGCGGTGGCGAGCAGCTCGGTGAGCCGTCGACCGTCGTTGTCGTCGGCGACAGCGGTCACCAACACCACGTCGGATTCCACCCGCGCCGCCAGCACTGCCGCCAGACCGGCGCCACCGGGCCGCTGCCAGACCCGGTCGGCATCCACGACCGCTACCGGCGCTTCGGGGCTCAGTCGCGTGGCGTGGCCTTCGATGTCCACATCGAGCATGCTGTCGCCGACGATCACCAGCGGCCTAGTCATCGGCGCCTCCCCGGGTTGCCGGCATGCTGCCGTTCTGACGCAGCGCATCGTCGAGCGCGATGCACAACGAGTGGACCAACAGCAGATGGATCTCCTGGACGGTGGCGGTACTCGAGGCCTCCACGCATACGGCGTCATCACACATCGCCGCCAAGGGATTGGGTGCCGGACCGGTCAGCGCCCAGGAGGTCAACCCCGATTCGTGAGCGGCCTTAACCGCGGCCAGCACATTGGGGCTCGTCCCGCTCGTGGACAGCGCCACGAGCACGTCGCCGCTGCGGCCGTGCGCGCGCACGCCCCGGGCGAACATCTCGTCCACCCCGTAATCGTTGGCCACCGCGGTGAGCGCCGAGGTGTCGGCGTGTAACGAGATGGCCGACAACGGCATTCGTTCATCGCGGAAGCGGCCCACCAGTTCGGCGGTCAGGTGCTGCGCCTCGGCGGCGCTGCCGCCGTTGCCACAGGCCAACAAACGACCGTCACCGGTGAGCACCTCGGCAAGGTGGCGTCCCCAACCGGTCAACCTCGCCGCCTCGACGTCGACACGTTCGACCGCTTGGGCCAACGCCGCGATGTGTTCTGTGATCATCGTTGTTACCTCCCACTCGTTGCGCCGAGGCGTTCCACCGCGGCCACCAGTGCGGCATCGCTGATCCCGTCCAGACAGGGATGGCCGGGAATCGGACAGGTACGGGCCCGGGTGCCCTGGCACGGGGCAGTTTGGTCGCCGAGCAACACCATCTGACGCGTGTACGGGCTCCACTGCGTCGCCGGCACGACCGGGGCGAACAGCGAGACCACCGGAACCCCCACGGCCGCAGCCAGATGCGCCGGTCCGGTGTTGGGCGCGACCACGACGGATGCGCCGGCGTAGACACCGGCCAGCGTGGCCAAGGTGGTCTCGCCGCCGAGATCCACCGCGACGCCGTCGGCGACCTGTGCGGTCAGCGCCCGTTCACCTTCACCCCCGGACACCACGACGCGGTGACCCGCGCGCGCCAGCGCCCGGACCATCTGTGCGCTGCGGGCCGGGCCCGGTTGGCGCGCGGGCACCGCCGCGCCCGGGTGAAACACCACATACGGTGCGGTACCGAGTTTTTCGGCCAGCTCGTCGGGCAGCGACGGGAGGGTCTTGACCCGCAACATCCCGTCGTCGCCGGCGGGGGGTTCGATACCGGCGGCGCGAACCAGCGACAGCGCGCGTTCGGGTTCCGGTATGCCGGGTTCGACGTGGTGGCGAAGATCGAGCAGGGTGCCCGGATAGTCCTCACTGATTGCGCCGACCCAACCGATCTCGGCCATTCGGCACAGCAGCGCCAGCGGCAGCGGAGACTGATGGAAGGAGGTGAAGACGAACACCCGGTCCGGCGCGAGATCACGCAACTGCTTGATCAGCGCTGCCGCATGATCCGGGGTCAATTCGGGCGAATCGAAATCCACCCACGGCGCCTGCCATTCGATGACGTCGTCCACGCCGGGCAACAGTTCGGCGGCGGCCCGGCCGCGGGGCCCGGCCAGGAAGGTGACCGAGTCGTGCACGGCGGCGACGGCGCGCACGGCCGGACCGGTGATCAACACGTCACCGGCACTGTCGAGCCTGGCCACCAGTGCCCGCGTCATCCTCGGCTCCTCATCGGGCGTCCTTGAGCACAAGTGCCACCGCGGCCTGCAACGTCGGCGCCACCCGGGCGCGACGGTGGGCGTGGGTGATCTCCTGTGGCAGTGTCCGTTTGGTGGGGACCAGCACCGCATCGGCTTCGGCCGACAGCGCGGCCTGCACATCACCACCGGTGTCGCCGATCAGCACGCACCGCGACGGGTCGACGCCGAGTTCGGCGGCAGCCGCTCGAACCATGCCGGGTTCGGGCTTGCGACAGGCGCATCCTTCTCCGGCGTCATGCAGGCAGACCTGCCACGAGTCGAACGGCCCCAACAGCTCGTCCACCCGAGCGTTCACCGCGTCGAGTTGTCCCGTGCTGATCAACCCTTTGGCAACACCCGACTGGTTCGTCACCACGGCCAGCAACAGGCCCCGTTGACGCAGCCGATCGAGCGCAACGGCCGCTCCGGTCACCGGTCGGACACCGGCGGGGTCACTGAGGTAGGGGCCGTCCTCGATGATGGTGTCGTCGCGGTCCAACAACACGGCCAACGGTGGGTCACGGTGTGCCGAACGGAATTTCCACTCACCGACCAGCCGATGAGCCACCGCCACGGGCGGGATCAGCACGCTCGTGACGAGCATCCGCACGGCTTCGGCGACCGTACGCCGCCCGGCCAGAAACCGGCGCACCGCGAACTCCGCGGTCATGGCCAACCAAGCGGCAAATGCCCATCTCGAGACGGTACGACGACGCAGCGCCGACGACGCGAGTGCCGCCAGCCCGGCCGCGGTGGTCAGCACGTGAGCCGGCATGCGCCCCCGGCCTTCACCGATCGCGGGTCGCCACCCGGGGCCGAACTTGCGCCGCAGCAGCGCATCGTCGCGGTTGCCCCGTTGTGCGCGCACACTGCTCGTGAACGTCGCCGGTGCGACCGGATGGCGGGTACGCCGCGCGCCCGACACGATGTGATGGCCGGCCATTGTGATCCGCAGCCCCAGGTCCGAATCCTCCCGGTACGCACGAGGAAACCGCTCGTCGAACCCGCCGACCTGAACCAGGGCGGAGCGCCGGTAGGCCATGTCGGCGGTGATCCACTGGGCGTCGGCCAGGCGCTGGGTGCGCCGCTCGTCGTCGGTGCTGCGCCGGCCGGAGCGCACCGGCACATCGATCACCGCCTGCGAACCGGCAGCACCGCACTCCTCGGCGGCACGCAGGTCCTCGGTCAGTGCGGCCAGCCAACCGGGATAGGGCAGCACATCGTCGTCGAGAAAGCAGATCCATCGCGATCTCGCATGCCGCCAGCCGACATTGCGCGCCGCGGCGGGACCCCGTCCGCCGCTGTGCAACACCGTGACCGGAAGACGGGTCACGAGCACAAGCGGCGGGTCGGCCCGGGGCCGGTCGTCCACCACGACGACGGCCTCCGGCGCGGGACCTCCGGAACGCTCCAGGGTGGTCAGCAACCGCTGCAACGACGGTCGGCCGATGCTCGGGATCACGATGGTGAAGCTCATCGCGGCCTCCGCACCACGTACGGTCCGATCGCCAGCAGGTCGATCGGCGCACTGCCGAAGCACTCCAGCGCATCCCGCGGACTGTCGACCATCGGGCGGCCCGCGGTGTTGAAGCTGGTGTTGACCACGACCGGCACCCCGGTGCGTTGTGCGAACCGGTCAATCGTGGCGTACATCAGTTCGTCGGCCGGGTCGATGGTCTGGATGCGTGCGGTGCCGTCGACATGGGTGACCGCCGGGATCCGGGTCTGCCACTCGGGCGCGACGTCATGCACGAACAGCATGTACGGGCTGGGAATCGGCCCGCCGGAGAAGATTTCGGCGGCCCGGTCGGCCAGCACCATCGGCGCCACCGGGCGAAACTGCTCGCGGCCCTTCACGGCGTTGAGCCGGTCGAGGTTGTTCTTGTTGCGCGGGTCGGCGAGCAGGGACCGACGGCCCAGCGCCCGGGGTCCGAACTCCGAGCGGCCCTGGAACCAGCCGATCACCTGGTCGTCGGCCAACGCGTCCCCCACGACGGCGGCCAGGTCGTCGGGCCGTTCGTGCGGGACGGCCGCCTCGGTGAGCACCGCACCGATCTCGTCGTCGGACCAACTGCGGCCCAGCGCTGCCGAGGGCATCGGGGTGAGTGGCTCGCCCGCCTCGGCGGCCAGCGCCAACGCCGCACCGAGTGCGGTGCCGGAGTCACCGGCGGCCGGCTGCACCCAGATGTTGCCGAAGATCCCGCTGCGGTGCAGCGTGGAGTTCGCCACACAGTTGAGCGCGACTCCCCCGGCCAGGCAGAGGTTTTCGTGATCGGTGCGGGTGTGTAACCAGCCCACCAGCTCGAGCAACACTTCCTCGAGTACCTGTTGCACGCTGCACGCCAGATCCACCCGGTCGTCCCACTCGCTGCCGAATGCCGACCAGTCCACCGCCTCGGTACGGAAACCGCCGTCGCCGGTGGCGTAGACCAATTCGCGGAACTGGTCGGCGAATCGCGGTTTCCCGTAGGACGCCATCGCCATCACCTTGTACTCGTCACTGGAACGTTTGAAGCCCAGGTGTTGGGTCAGGTCCTCGTACAGCAGGCCCAGCGAATGCGGGAGTGCCTGGGTGGCCAGCACATCGAGCTTGTGGTCGGTGTATTCGCCGGCCAGCATCGAGGTGCGTTCTCCACGGCCGTCGACCACGAGCACCGCACAGTCCGGATGCGGCGAGGCCAGCGCGCTGGAGGCGGCATGCGCGACGTGGTGGCGCACGAATTGCACGACCGAGGAATCCAGACCGGGCAGCGCCGATTGCAGGAACCGCGGCGCCCGCTCGGCATAGAGCGTGCGCAGGTATTCCCAGTCGCGGTCCAGTCCGGCGGTGTCGGAGTCGCCCTCGGCCATCAGCCGCGGGTCGTAGGAGTATCCGACGGCATCGATGTCCGACGGCGACAGACCGGCCTGCTGCAGACACCAGCGTGCCGATTGCACCGGCAACTCCCAGGTCGAGAACGCCACGGCTTCCTTGCCGTGCTTGCGCCGGGTGAACCGCTCCTCCTCGGCGGCGGCGAGGACCTGCCCGTCCACCACGAGCGCTGCAGCCGGATCGTGGAAAACTGCATTGACTCCGAGTATCCGCACGTATCCTCCTAAAGCCCTTGCCGGGCAAACCATTCGAGTGTTGTCGCGAGCCCGTCCTGACAGTCGATACGTGGCTGCCAGCCGAGTTTCCGGTGCGCTTCGGTGATGTCGGGGCAGCGCCGTCGTGGATCGCCGGCGGCCGCAGGCATGAACTGGATCGGTGAATCGCTGTGCGCCAGGGACTTGATGATCTCGGCGATCTCCAGTACCGACAACTCCCGCGGGTTGCCGATGTTGATGGGCCCGGTGCAGTCGCTTCTGGCCAGTGCGACCATCGCCTCGACGGTGTCGTCGACGTAACACAGCGAGCGGGTCTGCCGGCCGTCGCCGTGCACCGTGAGCGGCTCGGCGGCCAGCGCCTGACGACAGAAGGTGGGCACGATCCGCCCGTCGTCACCACGCATCCGCGGGCCATAGGTGTTGAACAACCTGGCCACCGCGATGTCCGTCGACCGCTCACCGTGGTAGGCGAAGGTCAACGCCTCGGCGAACCGCTTGGACTCGTCGTACATGCTGCGCGGGCCGACCGGATTGACGTTGCCCCAATATGTTTCGCGCTGCGGATGTTCCAGCGGATCTCCGTACACCTCGCTCGTGGACGCCAGCACGAACCGGGCCTCACATCGATCGGCGATATCCAGGGCGTTGGCGGTACCCGACGCACCGGTGCGCATGGTCTGCACCGGCATTCTCTGGTAGTCCACCGGGGACGCCGGGGAGGCCAGGTGAAACACGGTGTCCACGTAGGGCATGTCGGGGAGCGGGCTGGTGATGTCGTGGCGGAGGAACCGGTATCCGGTCTCCTCGGCCAGCAGCTCGTCGGCGCCCGGTGCGCTGGTGGACAGATCGTCGACGGCGAGCACTTCGACGCCGTCGTCGAGCAGCCGCCGGCACAGGTGGCCGCCGACAAAGCCGGTACCGCCGGTGACCAGAACCCGTTTGAGTTCACGCATGCGCGTTTTCCTCTCGCCGTAACGGGTAGTTCGCCCGGTTATGACTGCTCCAGAAGCCACCGGCCTCCAGGCCAAGATGTCGTTCGTGATCGCCAGCCGGAATCGCGCCGACGAGTTGACCACGGTGGTCACCCGGCTGCTCGAGACCACCGAGTGCCCGATCATCGTGGTGGACAACGACTCCGACGATCGCTCGGTGCCCGCGATGCGAGCCGTCGCAGCACGGTCGGCAGACCGGGTGACGCTGCTCGAACTCGGAACCAACCTGGGCGCAGTGGCCCGCAATGTCGGGGTGGCCGCCTGCCGTACCCCGTATGTCGCGTTCTGCGACGATGATTCGTGGTGGGAGCCCACCGCCCCGGCGCTCGGCGCGCAGATCTTCGATCGGTACCCACAGACCGCGGTTCTGGCCGCGCGCACCGAGGTGTGGCCGCAGCGACGCGACGATCCGATGGTGGCAGAGCTGGCCAACAGCCCCCTGGGACAACGGGCCGACCTGCCGGGTCCGTCCATCCTGGGCTTTCTGGCTTGCTCGGCCATGGTGCGCAAGTCCGCGTTCGAGGCCGCGGGCGGATTCAGCCCGATCCTGCACTTCCGCGGCGAGGAGACGCTGTTGGCGCTGGATCTCGCCGCGTCCGGATGGGACCTCTGCTATTGCCCGGAGCTGACCGCCATTCACCATCCGTCGGTGCACCGGCCGCCCAATGCGGCCCAGGATGCACGCAGCGTGCGCAATGCGGTCCTGACCACCTGGCTGCGACGGCCACTGCCCCACTGTGCCCGCGCCTCGCTCCAGTTGCTGACGGCGGCCACTCGCGACACCGAGCATGCCCGCGCCGCCGTCGAGGCCGCCATGCGACTGCCCGCGGTGCTGACGCACCGGCGGCGTCTGCCATCCACGGTCGAGCAGGCATTGGCGGTTCTGGAGCACGGTCATCGCTGACTCCGTCAGCCCGACGACGAGACAGTGGCCGCAGGCGGCAGATACGCCGAAGGTTCCAGCCGGTCGTAGACCCGCAGGGTGTCCGCGGCGATCCGGTCCCAGGAATAGCGCGACCGGGCCCGATCGCGTCCGGCCGCGCCGAGCCCCTGCCGACGGAAGTCGTCGCGCAACAACGAGTTCAGCGCGTCGGCCAGTAGGTCCGGCCGTTTCGGCGGCACCAGACGCCCGGTGACGTCGTCGACCACGGTGTCCAACATCCCGCCCACCGCCGAGGCGACGACCGGAACCCCACAGGCCATCGCCTCCAGCGGCACGATGCCGAACGGCTCATACCACGGCGTGCACGCCACGATGTCCGCCGATCGCAACACCGCGGGCATCTCAGCGCGGTCGACCGAGCCACACAGCTTGACCCGGCCCGCGACGCCGACCTGCTCCGCCAGCTGACGCAACCGGCAGGCCTCGGGATCACGCGCGAGTTCGGCTCGTGGTGGACCGCCCACGATCACCAATTCCGTCTCGGGCACAGTGGCCAGGGCGCGGATCGCCAGGTCGAAGCCTTTGCGCGGAACAAATCTGCCGACGCTGACGATGCGGTGCTCGGCGCGGCGGCGGAGGTGTGGCCCCTCGGGGTGGAACAAATCCAGATCGACCCCGCACGGCACCACCGACGTCCGCGACCGGGACCGCCCGAGCCTCATCAATTCGAAGACCTCGTCGGTGCATGTCGCCGCCACCCAGGTGGCCCCACGCGCCACCATCGCTTCCAACTTGAGACGCTCGGGCGGGCTCGTGTCATCGGCTCCCTGATGCCGGCGCTTGACGACACCGAGGGCGTGAAAGGTCTGTACCGCGGGCAGATTGAGGTGTCGGGCGGCGAGTTGGCTGGCCACGCCGGACATCCAGAAGTGCGCATGCACGACGTCGGGGCGATCCTCTGTCCAGCTGGCGTCCAGGAACCGGGCGAACTCGCCCATGTAGTGGAGCAGTTCGTCTTTCGGGATGTGTTCGGCCGGCCCGGCCGGCACGTGCACCACGGTGTAACCGTCGGGAGTCTTGACCCGCCCGGGTAAGTCAGGATCGTCTCGGCGCGTGTAAACGGTGACCCGATGACCCCGCCGGGCCAAGGCGGCAGACAGCGCGGCCACATGCACGTTCTGTCCACCGGCGTCCACGCCGCCAAGTGCCGCCAACGGGCTGGCGTGCTCGGAAACCATTGCGATCTTCATTCACTCCTCCTCGAATCTCACGCACACCAATCGGCGATCACTTGTTCCCAGTCGCGCACGAACCGCTCCAGACCGAAATGAGCGAGTGCGTACTCTCGGGCGGCTTTACCGGCGACGGTGGCGGCCGACAGATCGGTGACGAATCCCTGCAGCGCATACGCCAACGTCTTGACGTCTGCGCTCACCACGCCGGCGTCGGCCCGTACCGTCAGCGGCGCAGCGGTGGATCCGACCGCCACGATCGGCATACCCAGCAGCATCGCCTCGATGAGCGACAACCCCAGCGATGTCCAGCGTGCGGTGTGCAGGTAAACGCGTCGCCGCGCGACCTGACGCATCAGGCGGGCATGCGCCACGTCCCCCTTGCCGCGTACGGTGCCTCGCCAGCTGCGGTCGTTGAGTTCGAGGGTGTCGATGCCCCACACGTCGATGGGCACCTCGCGGCTGAGCTCGGACAGCAGGTCGGCACCCACCGTCCGCCACCGGCGCAGCGGCTCGTTGATCATGGTGGCCGCCGAGGCCACGTCGCCGGTGTAGAGATGGCCTGGGTCGGCCACCCCGTGTTGGATGACCTGTGTCGGCGCCGCCCCGTTGTCCCACATCAGGCGGTTGAAGTCGGTGACGTGTACCAGGAGGATGTCGCTGCGATCCGACAATGGGTGGCTGCTCTCGGCGGCGTACGGCCGCGGCGCGTTGTGCTCCACATAGATCGCGGGAACGTCGATGCCCGGCCGCCGTCCCAACCAGTTCTCGGTGAGTGCGATCTCCTCGGGTCGCTGCAGAACCACCAGATCCACATCGGCATCCCGCAATTCGCCCACCGGAACCTCTTGGGCCGCTGGCCAATTGCGTCCGCAAAGACCCCGGCCGTCAGCGTCCCCGGCGTCGTTGACGGGGATCAAATAGCGGTGCGGACCCGCGACGAAGGCCTCCATCCAGGAACCGTGCACGTGCCACGCCAGGACGGACCGTGGTGGGTCTGGGTTCATGCCGCGGAAGTACCCGAGCAGAAGTCACTTAAACACTCGAAGAGTTTGATCGAGATGGCTGCGTGGTACTCCCGCCAGATGCCCCGCGACGACGTACCCGATGAAGTCCCGGTGGCCGACGCGCTCGAACAGCGACGCGACTACGGCGAACCGGTTGTCGACCGTGAAGTCTCCGTGACAGATCGGGACAGTCCTCCACTGGAAGCCACTGATCAGGACTGGCAGGAGCAGCGGGAGGCGGTCCCGGACGACTCCGAACTCGACGAGTTCGACCGTGACCGGTGACCCAGAGGCAGAAGAAACAAGGGTAGACAGACCACGGAGCGCCAAGGCGCTCGTGTCGGTCGCCCTGCTGCTTGCCGGACTGGGCCTGCTGCTGACGTGCTGCCCGGCCAACCGCGACGGGATGCCCGGGCAGCTTGCCCAGGCGATGGCGGAAACCGCGGCCGCCGCGCGCAGCGGCGCGTATGCGCTCGACCTGCGGATGCGTGACCGGTCCAGCCCACAGCTGGTCAGTGTCCAGATATCGGCGGCACGCGAAGACATCGCCAAGGCGTATCAGGGCATCGCCGATCTGCGCGCCGAGGATCCCGTCGACCTCGAACGGCAGAAATACCTCACCGAAGCCATGACCACGATGATCGCCCAGCTGAACACCGCATCGGCTCGGGTCCGCGGGGTCGCCGCCGAACCCGAGCTGAGCGCCCTGCGCTCCCAGCTGTTGGCATCGGCGGACGCCCTGGAAGCGGGATACCGCTGATGAAGAAATTCTTTGCCGTGGCGTTGGGCATCCTGACCGCGATCGGCGGGTTCCTCGACATCGGCGACCTGGTGATGAACGCCGTGGTCGGTTCGCGGTTCGGTTTGGCGCTGGCCTGGGTGATCCTCGTCGGTGTCGTGGGAATCTGTCTGTTTGCCCAGATGGCCGGTCGGGTGGCGGCGGTCAGCGGCCGCGCCACCTTCGAGATCATTCGCGAACGGCTCGGTCCGCGCACCGCGGCGGCAAACCTGGCGGCGTCGTTCCTGATCAACCTGATGACACTGACCGCCGAAATCGGTGGTGTGGCGCTGGCACTGCAGTTGGCCACCGACGTCGGGCGGATGATGTGGATCCCGGTGGCAGCAGTGGCGGTGTGGCTGGTGATCTGGCGAGTCAAGTTCTCGGTCATGGAGAACACGGCAGGACTCATGGGGCTGTGCCTGATCGTCTTCGCCGTCGCGGTCTTCGCGCTGCAACCTCAGTGGGGCGAGCTGGCCCACCAGGCGGTCCAACCGGCGATCCCGGAATCCGAGTCCTCGGCGACCTACTGGTACTACGCGATCGCACTGTTCGGCGCCGCGATGACCCCGTACGAGGTGTTCTTCTTCTCTTCGGGCGCTGTCGAAGAACATTGGACCGTAAAGGATCTCGGAAAGTCACGGATCAACGTCCTGATCGGGTTCCCGCTCGGCGGCATCCTGTCGGTGGCGATCGCGGCCGGCGCCACGCTGGTGCTGCTGCCCGAGCGGATCGAGGTCACCTCGCTGTCACAGGTGGTGATGCCCGTCGTAGAGGCCGGCGGCAAGCTCGCGCTGGCCTTCGCCATCGTCGGCATCGTCGCGGCCACGTTCGGTGCAGCCCTTGAGACGACGCTGTCCAGTGGCTACACCTTGGCGCAGTTCTTTGGCTGGACGTGGGGGAAGTTCCGTCGTCCCGCCGAGGCTTCGCGCTTCCACGTGGTGATGTTCGTGAGCATCGTGGTGGGTGCCGCCGTCCTGTTCACCGGCGTGGACCCGGTGATGGTGACCGAGTACTCGGTGGTGTTCTCGGCCATCGCCCTGCCGCTGACCTACCTGCCGATCCTGATCGTGGCCAACGACCCGGAGTACATGGGCGACAAGACAAACGGAAGGCTGCTCAACGTGTTTGGATCGGTGTATCTGGTGATCATCCTGGCCGCCTCGCTGGCCGCCATACCGCTCATGATCGTGACGGGAGCCGGACAATGAGGCCCTTGGACGCACGCCTACACCTGCTGGGCCACCAGTTGCTCGACCATGACGGCGATCCCGCCGGCATCGTCGATGACCTCGAGCTCGACGGAGTGGAACTCGAGGTCGACATCAAACCAGGAAGCCCACCGCCGCGCGTGGTGTCCCTGTTGTCGGGCCAAGTGGTGATGACCCGAATCCTCGGGGGCGCACCCCCGCGGTCGCTGTTACACGAAATACCGTGGAAGCTGGTCGATTCCGTGGGTGTGACGGTGCAGTTGACCCCGGTCGAACTGCCGTCCGACGCCGACTGGGTGGAACGTTGGCTCCGCGATCACATCGTCTCGCGCATTCCCGGAGGACGTCATGCAGCTGAGTAACCTCCTGGGGCTGCGGGTGGTCGACGCCGGCCACCACCGGGTCGGGACGGTGATCGACGTACGGCTGAGGCTCGACGAGGCGCGTGGCGATCATCCGCCCTGCCCCGAGGTCGTCGGGCTGGTGGTGAGCCCGCGAACCCGATCGTCCTACCTGGGCTATGAACGCAGGGGCATCAACGCCCCGGCGCTCATCGCCGCCATCGCCGCGTGGCGGCATCGCGACACGTTTCTCGCCGCGTGGGAGGACGTGGCCCGGATCGGATCAGAACGCGTCACGCTGCGCGCGGGGTATACGCGTCATTCTGCGGCGTTACGCACGCAGTGATCCGCTCGTCGCCATCCAGCCACTGCCGTACCAGTTCGGCGACGGCTTGCTCGCCAAGGGCGCGCCGGCACTGGGTTTCGATGATCTCGGAGATACGCCCGAACAGGCCGTCGAGCCTACGTTGGGTTGTCATGGCTCACCTCGCATCCAATGGATAGCTGATACCCGCCCGACCCTTCGGACAAACCGTTTACCTACCGCCACGACCGGGAATAACTGCGACGAAATGACCACTGTTCCATCCGGACTCCCGTCCAGCACCCAGCCTCGGCTCCCGCATGCGCAGGGACCCGTCTCTGCCGCGGTGATCGAACGACTCGGCGACCGCGCACCCCACAATCACCTCGAACCGGTGTGGGTTCCGCTGCGCGACTCCGATCCGCTCGGGCTCGATGTGCAGCTCGCCCTGTACATCTGCTACGAGCTGCACTACCGCGGTTTCGCCGACGTCGATTCCGACTGGGAATGGAACGCAGGTCTTCTGCACCTACGGTCGCAGTTCGAACGGATCTTTCTCGCCGCCGTCCGTCGCGAGGTCGGCCCGATCGATCCCGAAGACACTGCCGAACAGGAAATGGCCCGGCTGTCGGTGGAACCGGCGGGCGGGACGGGACCGTCGTACTACCTGCGTGACGAGGGCAGCTGGGACCAGATGCGCGAATATTTCGTGCATCGGTCGCTGTATCACCTGAAAGAGGGCGATCCGCATGCCTGGCTGATCCCCCGCCTGGGCGGCCAGGCGAAGGCCTCCTTCGTCGCGGTCGAGTTCGACGAATACGGGGCCGGCTCGGGTGCCCGTCTGCACCAACGACTGTTCGGCGACCTGTTGACGGCCGCCGGGCTGGACTGCAGCTACCTGGGCTATCTGAATGTGGTCCCCGCCGAGTCCCTCGCGGTGGTGAACCTGATGTCGATGTTCGGGTTGCACCGCCGGCTGCGCGGCGCGGCCGCAGGACATTTCGCCGCCACCGAGATCACCTCCTCCCCCGGCTCACAGCGGCTGATGGCCGCACTGCAGCGGATGGAGGCGCCCCAAGAGTGCGTGCACTTCTACCGCGAACATGTCGAAGCCGATGCCGTCCATGAGCAGGTGGTGCGCCGCGATGTGATCGGCGATCTGGTTCGGCGGGAGCCCGAATTGGATGCCGACGTGGTGTTCGGCATCCGGGCTTTCAACGCTTTGGAGGGCAGGCTGGCCGACCACCTGATGAAATGCTGGTCGGCCGACCGCAGCTCGCTATGCCGAGCGCTTGCCTGACCCTTTTCCACCACGCAGCACCTTACGGTGGCTGGTATCGCACAACGGATATGTCTTGGACCGGCGACACGTGCAGATCGCCACCATGAACCGGTCCGATTCGACGGTCGTCCCATCGGGCAGTTCGATCCGCACCGGCCCCTCGACGAGGATCGGGCCGCCTTGGACGACCCGCACCTCCCGCCGGTCGGTCATCGCTTGTCCGCCCGGATCACGACGAGTTCTTCCTCGGCCCTGCTGTGCGTCAACCGCCCCGTCTCGCGCAGCCATTGGGCCTGAGAATGCAGCACCGGGCCGAACGGGATCTGCCGGGTGGCGCAGACGTCGGCGTCCAGACCACCGTCGCGCAACAAGGTGAGCGACTCTTCGACATCGGAGAACTCGGACTGCACGAGGAACAGCGAGCCGCCGTCGGCCAACATGGCCGCCGCCGAGCGGCACAACGGATCCAGGACGAGCCTGCCGTCGAGACCACCGTTCCACGAGACCATCGGACCGGCCAACGGGATCGATGCGGGGGTGTCCGGGCCGACGGGGACGTAGGGCGGATTGCACACCACGACGTCGAACGGCTCGTGTTCGAATGCCTGAGTCCACGAGCCGAGCTTGGCCTCGACATCGACCTGTGCGGCAAGCGCATTGGCCTGAGTGCATCGCATCGCGCTGGGCGAGACGTCCAGCGCGGTCACCCGGGCGGCACCCAACTCGGCCGCAGCGATGGCCACGACGCCGCTGCCGGCGCACAGATCCACCAGCCGGCGGCCCGCCACCGCGTCGCTACGTTCGAGCGCGTCGATGAGCAGCCACGAATCGTGCTGTGGTTGGTAAACATCCTCGGCGCCAACGGCAATGGTCTCAACGGCCATTCTTGCTCCCTTCCCGGAGTAACTCCTATTCGATACCCATACCGGGGATGGGCAAACCGCCAGGTTTAGCGGCGGGGTATCCGGGAATCCAGCGGTTGCGTGGAGAAGCCGCGTGGAACCACCAATCCACTCCAGTAGCGGAAAGGTAAGCATGACCGAGAAGAACTCAGGACCTGAAGAAGCCATCAAGGGCACCGTCGAGGATGTCAAGGGCAAGGCCAAGGAGGCCGTGGGTACCGTCACCGGGCGAGAAGATCTCGTTCGAGAGGGTAAAGCTCAGCAGGACAAGGCCGATGCCCAGCAGGATGCCGCCAAGAAGGAGGCCGAAGCCGAGTCAGCCTGGGCCGGAGCCAAGGCAGCCGAGAAGCGCGAGCAGGCCAGTCAGCGGCCGTAGATCGCAGACTCATACCGGGTTAAGAGATGGCCCAGCCCTGGAGGGCTGGGCCATCTTCTTTGTGCAACTCAGCTGTTCGGCGTCTGCCTTATGACATCCGGATGCTCTGCGTACCACTGCTTTTCGATTCGCCGGACACGCTGGTGTGCGATGGCCAGCCAGAGCCCGCCGCCCAGGATGCCGATGGCCGCCAGCACCGCCAGCACCACCGCCACCCCACTGTTGCCGGTGGCGAAGGCAAACAGGCACGCGACGAACAGCACCACGCCGACACCGATCATTGCCAGCGCCGGCATGGAGCGGTTGTCCTTCATCGTCTCCCCGGCGTGCGGCCGGGTCGTCCTGGTGTGGTCAACAGGATCGTCAGGGCCTTTCATCATTCACTCCCTCTCATTGGTAACGCGGGTATTGCCCGGTCTTGAGCAGTCCGGCCAGATGTGCCGCATTGCGCGCGGCAGCGCCGGTGGCATCGGCGACGGCACTGGGTACCTCGTCGAGATCCTTGTAGTCGGTGCCGTGCATCGCCTCACCGTTCCAGTACGTGCAACCCTGAGCCGGGATGCTGTAGCCGACGTCGTTGAGGCCCTGAAACAGATCGGCGACCGTCTTGTGCGCGCCGTCCTCGTTGCCCACTACCGCCACCAGGGCCACCTTGCCCGCCAGCACCGGGCGTCCGGCGTCGTCGGTGTTGGACAGTTCGGCGTCGAGCCGTTCCAGAACCCGCTGCGCGATGCTCGACGGGTGGCCAAGCCACACGGGCGTCGCCAGCAACAGGATGTCCGCGTCGAGGACCTTCGTGCGGATTTCCGGCCATTGGTCATCCCCGCCCATGTCGGGCTCGACCCCGGGTTCGATCGTGTAGTCGGCGCACCGCAACGATTCGGTGCCGACGCCGAGCACGGTGAGGTGTTGGCAGACCTGATCAGCGATCAGCGAGCTGCTGGACTCGGCCGGAGAGCGTTTGAGGCTGCAAACGAGGGCGAGTGCCGACAAGGTTGGAGCGGTCATCGACCCGGTCCTCTCGCCATTGCACAACTCCCCGCATCGCTACGACTCAGCGGAGGGGGTTTTCCCTGGAAGAGGGCGTTCTAAACCTCGGCGACCCGCAAGTGGCTGGTCAGCAGCAGCCGGTCGAACACCACACGGTTGGGAAAGACCTCGGTGTAATCCAGGTCGAGGAAGTCGTTCGCCAACTGCTCGGCCAGCAGCCGCAACTTGGTGTTGGTTTCCTGTGAACGCCACTTCAGCAGCTCGAACGCCGCGTCGGCGTTGATCCGGTAGATCAACATCAACATGCCTTTGGCCTGCTCGATGGCGCTGCGGGCCTCGGCGATCTCGGCAACCACCTCGGTGACGGCCCGCTCGTGTGCCTGCGCCACCGATGGCGAGACATCGACATAAAAGCCGTGGGTGCCGATGACCGCACCGGCGTCGTCGAACAACTGATCGCCGACCACGACGACATGATGGACATCGCCCGCGGTGTCGACGATGCGGTGCCGCGTACTGAAGGCACCGGAGGTACGCCGGATTTCCTCCAGCGTGGCGGCCACCTGTCCGTAATCCTCGGGGTGCTTGTGCGAGAGCACCAGGTCGGTCGTCGGATGCGCGGTGCCCGGCTCGTACCCGTGCATCCGCTCGACTTGCGGCGACCATTCCCAGCGCTCGTCGGCGAAATAGAACCGGAACCATCCGACGCGCTGCGGTTCGCCGCCGGCAAGTGCATGCTCGATCGGCGACTCGAAGTCCTCCGCGGCCGGTTCACTGGTCACGGGTCGAGAGTAGCGCGCTTAGCTGGAGGTAGGTGGGGCGAATTGTCAGCGCCGGTCTCTAGCATTTCCGGCTGTGAGACGGCTTCGGATCAAGCTCTACCTCGCAGCCGGGGTGGCGGCGGCGATGGCGTGCCACCTGGCCGGCGTGGAGACCGGGTGGAGTCTGGCCACCGGCGCGGCGGTTTCCCTGGGGATCGCCTGCGCCCCGGGTTTTGTGCGGGGGGCCTTCGCGGGGGCAGGTACCCCGACCGCGCGGGAACAGGCGGCCACCGAGATGACCGGATTGCAGTTCGAGGACCACGTGGCCCATGTGGCACGACGCTGCGGGTTGCCGGTCATCATGACGCCTCTCACGGGTGACTGGGGCGTGGATCTGATCGTCGGACATCGCCCGAACCGGGTTGCCGTGCAATGTAAACGATTGTCCCGTCCGGTGGGCACCGCCGCCGTCCAGGAGGTTGTCGCGGGCGCGCCGATGCAGGACTGCGCCCGGACGATGGTGGTCACCAACAACGAATTCACCCCGGCCGCACGCAAACTCGCCGAGTTGCACGGCTGCGAGTTGGTTGCCGGGGCAGATCTACCCCGGTTGAAATCGATCTTGCGGCGGGCTGCCTCCGCCGCCCCTAGCCTCCCAGAGGACGGCTGAGCGCGTCCCGGATGGCGTCGAGGCAGGCGTCGATCTCGCCGGGCGTCACCGTCAGTGCGGGCCGGAACCGTACCGAATGGGTACCGCTCGGCAGCATGATCACGCGGCGGTCCCACAACCGGCGCACGAGCTCGTCACGCGCAGCCGTCGAGGGAAGGCTGAACGCACACATCAAACCTCGTCCGCGTGGGTCGAGTACCGCGCCCGCGAAATCGTCGGCCAACTGCCGCAACTGACCGAGCAGGTAGCTGCCTGTCACCGCGGCATTGCCGAACAGATCCTCGGACTCGATCACCTCCAGGATGCGCCGTGAACGGACCATGTCGACCAGGTTGCCGCCCCACGTGGAGTTGATCCGCGAGCTCACCGCGAAGACGTTGTCGGCGACCTCGTCCGTGCGGCCGCCGGCCATCACCCCGCACACCTGTGTCTTCTTCCCGAAGGCGACCACATCCGGTGTGACACCCAATTGTTGGTAGGCCCAGGCAGTTCCGGTGATACCGCAGCCGGTCTGCACTTCGTCGAAGATCATCAGGGCGTCGAACTCGTCGCACAGCTGACGCATCGCGGCGAAGAACTCGGGCCGCAGATGACGGTCACCGCCCTCACCCTGGATCGGTTCGGCGATGAAGCAGGCGATGTCGTGCGGGTAAGCCTCGAACGCCGTCCGCGCCGCGCGCAGCGAATCGGCTTCGAGCGCAGCGATATCCACGCCGGGCCGAAGATACGGAGCCTCGATCCGTGGCCAGTCGAACTTCGGGAAGCGGGCCACCTTGACCGGATCGGTGTTGGTCAGCGACAAGGTGTATCCGCTGCGGCCATGGAACGCTCCACGCAGGTGCAGCACCCTGGTCCCCAGGGCAGGGTCGATCCCCCGGGCCTCGTTGTGCCGGCTCTTCCAGTCGAATGCCACCTTGAGCGCGTTCTCGACCGCCAGCGCCCCGCCGTCGACGAAGAACAGGTGCGGCAGCCGCGGATCACCGAGCACGCGGCGGAAGGTATCGACGAACCGGGCCAACGGCACGCTGTAGATGTCGGAGTTGCTGGGTTTGTTGACCGCGGCCGCGGCGAGTTCGGCGCGGAAACTTTCGTCATCGGCCAGCGCGGGGTGGTTCATCCCGAGCGCCGACGAAGCGAAGAACGTGAACATGTCCAGGAAATGTTCGCCACTGCGCGCATCCACCAAGTGCGAGCCGCGGGAGCGGTCCAGGTCGAGGACGAAGTCGAAGCCGTCGGTCAGGATGCTGCGCGCCAGGACCGCATGCACCTGGTGGGCGCTCACCTGTGCCGGGGACGTCAGCACTGCAGTCATGACGCCACTTTAGCGAAATTTGTACGGCCATTCCCGCTTATAGCCGCAATCGTTACGGAATATAATCCCGACCACTGTAAAATGTCTGCAGAATGATCGTGCTGCGCGTGCGGACATCGGCCGCTGTCCGGATGCGTTGGAGCAAGTCCTCCAAGGCCCGGGCCGAGGCGACCCGGACCAGCAGGACATAGCTCTCTTCGCCCGCCACCGAGTGGCACGATTCGATTTCGGGGATGTGCTGCAGCCGGGCGGGGGCATCATCGGGTTGGGACGGATCGAGAGGGGTGATGGCGACGAACGCCGAGAGCATGTGGCCCAGCGCTTCGGGATTGAGCCGCGCTGCATATCCCGTCACCACGCCCCGCGACTCCAGTCGACGCACCCGGGCCTGCACCGCCGACACCGACAGCCCGGCCACCGACGCCAGCTGCGCCAGGGTCGCCCGGCCATCCGCGACCAGCGCGCGGACCAGGATCCGGTCGGTGTCGTCGAGCACGTGTCCGTCGGCTTCGCCCATGGCCCGCACTGTAACCCCTCACCCGGCCTGAACTGACCCCAGAAAGGCAGCCGATGACCACCACCGAACGGACCGAGCTCCCCACCGCCGAGCAGTTGCGACGACGGGTACGGCACGCCCTGGATGCGGTTGGTGCCCGCGCCGAGTTGGGTGAACCGACCGCCGCGGGCAGTGGCCTGACCGCCAGCACCCCGATCAGTGGAGACGTACTTTTCACGCTTACCGAACAAGGTGCGGACGACGTCGACGCCGCGATCGCCGATGCGGCGCAGGCATTCTCGACCTGGCGCACCACACCGGCGCCGGTGCGCGGCGCGTTGGTGGCCCGCCTGGGCGAGTTGCTCGTCGAGCACAAGGCCGATCTGGCGACGCTGGTGACGATCGAGGCGGGCAAGATCACCTCCGAGGCCCTGGGCGAGGTGCAGGAGATGATCGACATCTGCGGGTTCGCCGTCGGCCTGTCGCGGCAGTTGTACGGCCGCACCATCGCTTCCGAGCGGCCCGGGCACCGGCTGATGGAGACCTGGCACCCGCTGGGCGTGGTCGGGGTGATCACCGCGTTCAACTTCCCGGTTGCGGTGTGGTCATGGAACACCGCGATCGCACTGGTCTGTGGTGACACCGTGGTGTGGAAGCCCTCCGAGCTGACCCCGCTCACCGCGATCGCCTGCCAGGCCCTGATCGAACGGGCCGCCTCGGACGTGGGTGCGCCGGCGAGCGTGGCCCGACTCATCCTGGGTGAGCGTGAGCTGGGTGAGCAACTGGTCGACGATCCGCGGATCGCCCTGGTCAGCGCGACCGGTTCGGTGCGGATGGGCCAACAGGTGGCGCCACGGGTGGCGGCCCGGTTCGGCAAGGTGCTGCTGGAATTGGGTGGCAACAACGCCGCGATCGTGACGCCCTCGGCGGATCTGGACCTGGCGGTGCGCGCCATCGTGTTCTCGGCCGCGGGTACTGCCGGGCAGCGGTGCACGACGTTGCGCCGGTTGATTGTGCATTCCTCGATCGCTGATGAGGTGGCCTCGCGCATCGTCGCGGCGTATCGCAGCCTGCCGATCGGTGACCCCAGCGCCGAGGACACCCTGGTGGGGCCGCTGATCCACACCCGCGCCTACCGGGACATGGTCGGTGCCCTGGAGCAAGCCGGGGCCGACGGCGGTGAGGTGTTCGGAGGTGAACGCCATGACCTCGGCATGGAGGGCGCGTTCTACGTCGCCCCCGCGGTGGTGCGGATGCCCGCTCAGACGGCCGTCGTGCACACCGAGACCTTCGCCCCGATCCTCTACGTCATGACCTACGACACCTTCGACGACGCCGTCGCACTGAACAATGCGGTACCGCAGGGGCTTTCGTCGTCGATCTTCACCACCGACGTGCGGGAGGCCGAACGGTTCCTGGCCGCCGACGGATCCGACTGCGGCATCGCCAATGTCAACATCGGGACCTCCGGCGCCGAGATCGGCGGCGCATTCGGCGGTGAGAAGCACACCGGCGGTGGCCGCGAATCCGGTTCGGATGCCTGGAAGGCCTACATGCGTCGCGCCACCAACACGATCAACTACTCCTCGGAACTGCCGTTGGCCCAGGGCGTGCATTTCGGATAAGAACTGCTCATGGACATCGAACAGAAGGTGGTTGTCGTCACCGGCGCCGGATCGGGAATCGGCCGGGCCCTGGCCGCGTCGTTCGCCACCGCCGGCGCCCGAGTGATCGCCGCCGACCTCGACGGCGAGTCGGCCGAACAGACTGCCGCACAGATCCATTCGGCCGGCGGCAAGGCCCTCGGAGTGCGGGCCGACGCCGCCGCCTCCGCGGACATCGAAGCGCTAAGCGCCACCGCGCTCGGCCCGGTGGACATCTACGTCGCCAACGCCGGCATCATCGGGGCGCCCGGTCTGGCCACGGACCAGGAGTGGGACGTCATTCTCGACGTCAACCTGCGGGCCCATGTCCGGGCCGCCCAAGTGCTTGTCCCGCAATGGCTGTCGCGAGGTGGCGGCTACTTCGTGTCGGTCGCCTCGGCAGCCGGTCTGCTGTCTCAGATCGGGGCGGCGGGGTACGCGGTGACCAAGCACGCCGCGGTCGGCTTCGCCGAATGGCTGGCCATCACCTACGGCGACGACGGCGTCGGGGTCAGCTGCGTGTGCCCGCTCGGGGTGGACACGCCACTGCTGGATGCGGTGCGCGGCGCCACGGATCCCGACGTCGCGGCCGGCGCGGCGTCGATCGTGGGGTCCGGTGAGGTGATCAGTGCCCAGGACGTGGCGGCAGCCACGGTGGACGCGGTCAAGGCAGACCGGTTCCTGGTACTCCCCCATCCACAGGTCCTCGACATGTACCGCCACAAGGGCTCGAATTACGACCGCTGGATCGCCGGGATGCGCCGCTACCAGCGGTCACTGCGCGCCGGCCGATGAACGCCCCGCCGACGGCAACGACTGCGGCGGAACATACACACCCAGCGAGATGCGTCGCCACCAGACATGGTCGCGGCGCAGTTCGGCCCAAGTGCTGAACTCGTACCGGTACAGCACGGCGCGCACGTAGCGGGGCGGCTGGTCGGTGAATGGGTTGTACCGCAGGAGTTTCAGGGTGGCGCGGTCGTTCTCGAGCAGTCGGGTCAGCAATGTCCGCAGCCAGCCCTGGGCGTATGCCGGCGAGATGGCCGCGAACCACATCAGCCAGTCCAGCCTCAGGTGATACGGCGCGAACTGCCGAGGCCACCGTCGAACATCACCCGGTTTGCCCTTGAACTCGTATTCCTTCCACACCGTGTGCTCACCCAGCTCGGAATCCGTCGTGCCCTCCAACACCACCTCGTCGCGGGTGCGTCCGACCGTGCCGAACGCCCCGTAGGAATTCACCAGGTGATAGCGGTCGTAGGAGGCGTTCATCCGCTGCCTCTTGGAGAACAGATTGCGCGCCGGCCGGTAGCTCAAGACGACCACCGCGGCAGCGAACGCGATCACCACGACGACGAACCACACTGGGGTCGGCCCGGATTGGCGTGGCGAGACCGCTATTGCACTGAACGCCAGGACGATCGTGATCCAGTTCAGCCAGGCGAAGTTGCCCGATATCACCAACCACAGTTGGGTGACGATCACAATGGCCGCCGCCACGCTCGCCACGGGCTGCGGGGCAAACAGCGCGAACGGCACGACGAGTTGGGCAAAGTGGTTGCCGGCCACCTCGATCCGGTGCAACGGCTTGGGCAGGTGATGGAAGAACCAGCTCAACGGCCCGGGCATGGGCTGAGTCTCGTGGTGGTAGTACAGACAGGTCAGGTTGCGCCAGCACGGATCCCCGCGCAGCTTGATCAACCCCGCGCCGAACTCGACACGGAACAACAGCCAGCGGGCCAGCCACAACACCAGCAGCGGGGGTCCGACGTCGTCATTGCCCAGAAACGTCATCAGGAACCCGGCTTCCAGCAGAAGCGATTCCCAACCGAACGAGTACCACGTCTGCCCGACGTTGACGATCGACAGGTACAACGCCCATACCGACAGCCAGGTCAGCATGGCGGCCCACAACGGAACGACATCTCCGAACCCCGCCAGCAGGGCCGCCGAGAGTAGCGCTCCGACCGCACACACCGCGGCGAAGAACCGGTCCGAATAGTGGAAGTGGAACAGGCTCGGCGCCTGCCGGAACGAGGTGGCCGCCAGGAATCGGGGTATCGGCAGCAGACCCCGGGTGCCGAGCAGGGCACGGAACTGCCGGGCAGCCGCGATGAACGCGACCAGATAGATCGCGGCGGTCCCCCGCTGCAATACCTGGCGGGCCAGCCAGTATTCGTCTGCGATGAACCATTCCATACGCGGACCTGTCAACGATGCGGTCTGTCCACGATGACGGTACCCCGAATCGGACGCCTTCACGCCTGCCGCTGCCGAATCAGCGGCGGCGCAGCCCCAACCGGAAACCGTAGGGCATCATGGTCAGCCGCTCCTGAACCTGCAGCCGGTAGCCCGGATCGGCGATCAGGTCGTAGCGCCGGATCAGCACGGCCAACAGCAACACCGCCTCGTGCAGCGCGAACTGTCTTCCGATGCACGCTCTTTCACCGGTCCCGAACGGCTTGTACAGCCCGCCGGGACGAGACCGCATCTGCTCCGGACAGAAGCGGTCCGGGTCGAACGCCTCGGGGTCAGGCCCCCATCGGGGGTCGCGGTGCAGGGTCGAGGTGAGCGCCAATGCCCAGTCGCCCTTGCGCATCGGCAGGATTCCGGCCAGCACGGTGTCCTCACGGGCCGCGCGGTAATACGCCGGCACCGTCGGCTGTAGCCGCAGCGACTCGTCGAGGACCCGCCGCACGTACCGCAGTTTGGCGATCTTCTCGTACCCTGGCCGCGGTTCGTCACCCCAGACCGCGTCGACCTCGGCGCGGGCCGACGCGAACACCTCGGGATGCCGCGACAGGAAATAGAGCGCGAATGACAGTGCGCCCGAGGTCGTTTCATGCCCGGCGATCAGGAAGTTGATCAGCTGGTAACGGATGTTCTCGGCGTCGAGATCCGACTCCAACATGATCTGCAGCAGATCGTCGTGGTCGCCCGACCGCTCAGACCGGCGCTCGGAGACGATGTCGTCGGCCAGTGCGTGCAGGTACTGCGCGTCGCGGCGGATCCGGCGCTCGTAGCGCCGGTAGGCGAGGCTCGGCAGGAAGGTTTGCCGCAGCACGCCGAGGCGGTCGGCCCCCAGCAGCGCGGACACCATGTGTGTGACGAACGGGTGCGTGGCGTCGGACTGAAAGCACCCGAACGAATAACCGGCCGCACAGCGCCCGATGGTCTCCAGGGTGACCCGGGTGGTGTCGGCCGAGACATCGACGGTCGCCCCGTCCCCGGCCTGCTGGTCCCACCGGTCGGTCAGCTCACCGGCGACGTCGAACATCGTCGCGTGGTAGCGCCGCATCGCAGCCTGGCTGAACGCCGGCATCAGCAGCTGATGGGCCCTGAGCCAGTTCGGCTCGTCGTTGTAGGCGGTGAAAAGCCCGTCGCCTCCGACGATTCGCAGGGCCTCGATGTCCGGGCCGACATGCTTGCAGAACCGGGTCTCGTCGTTGAGGTCGGCAACGGCATCGGCACCGGCGGCCACCACATAGCGGGCCCCGAGGAACGTGAATTCACAAATCGGTCCGAGCTCGGCCATGCCCATCGCGGCCTGCATCGACGAATCCGACTGCAGACTCAAGACATCCCCGAGAAACGGCACCCGGCGCGGTGGATGCGGCAGTGTCCCCACGACGGTCATGACTTCAGGATTCCGGCCTTGTTATACATGTGTCAAGTAAGCCTCGGGGCGCTGCGGGTTAGGCTGCACCCGTGGGTGCCGAGTCGAGACGCCGGCTGTCCCCCGCCGACAGACGCAACGAGCTGCTGGCGCTGGGGGCCGAGGTGTTCGGTCAGCGTCCGTACGACGAGGTCCGCATCGACGAGATCGCCGAGCGCGCCGGGGTCTCACGGGCCCTGATGTACCACTATTTCCCCGACAAGCGGGCCTTCTTCGCCGCCGTGGTGCGCGCCGAGGCGGAGCTCCTGTTCGAGGCCACCAGCACCCCGGCCGAGCCGGGGCAGAGCCTGTTCGGTCAACTACGCGCCGGCGTGCTGGCCTATCTGCGCTACGACGAGGAACATCCGCACGGCGCCTGGGCCGCCTACATGGGGATGGGCCGCACCGATCCGGTGCTGCGTGGTGTCGACGACGTCGACAACGACCGCCAAGCCGACCGCATCATGAGCCGGATCGCCGAGGCCGTATCCGAACCGCTGGACGCCAAAGTCGAACGCGATGTGCGGGCCACCGTCTACGGCTGGCTGGCCCTGACCTTCGAGATGTGCCGGCAACGGCTCATCGACCCGTCGATCGACGCCGGTTTCGTCGCCGACAGCTGCGCACACGCCCTTCTGGACGCCCTCGGGCGGGTATCGGGGTTGCCCGCCGAACTGGCCTCTGCCGCCGCCCCTGAGCACCGCTGACACCACTTGTCGGTGGCGCGCGGCAGTATGGCTGAGTGCCCTCCGCGCCGGCCGATCCACTGGCCCGGTTCAGTGCGCTGACCCGGGAGTGGTTCACTGCTGCCTTCCCGGCGCCGACGGCTGCCCAGGGCCAGGCCTGGTCAGCCATCGCCGAGGGGCACAACACCCTGGTCATCGCACCCACCGGCTCCGGCAAGACCCTGGCGGCGTTCCTGTGGGCGATCGATGAGTTGGCCCAGTTGCCACCTGATCCTCGGCCGGGCACGACGGTGCTGTACGTGTCACCGCTCAAAGCGCTGGCCGTCGACGTCGAGCGCAACCTGCGCACCCCGCTGACCGGCATCACCCGCGTCGCCGAGCGCCACGGAGTGCCCGGCCCGTCGATCAGCGTCGGCGTCCGCTCCGGGGACACCACCCCCAGCCAACGCCGCGCGATGTTGAGCAAGCCGCCCGACATCCTGATCACCACACCGGAATCACTGTTCTTGATGCTGACGTCGGCAGCCCGCGAGACATTGGCGAACGTACGGACCGTGATCGTCGACGAGGTCCACGCCGTCGCCGCCACCAAACGCGGCGCCCACCTGGCCCTGTCGCTGGAGCGGCTCGACCAGTTGCTCGACAAGCCGGCCCAGCGGATCGGCTTGTCGGCGACGGTGCGCCCACCCGAGGAGGTGGCCCGGTTCCTGTCCGGGCAGGCCCCCACCACGATCGTCGCGCCGCCGACCGCCAAGACCTTCGATCTGTCGGTCCAGGTCCCGGTACCGGACATGGCCGCGCCCGACAACCAATCGATTTGGCCCGACGTCGAGGAGCGCATCGTCGATCTGATCGAGGCGCACCAATCCTCGATCGTGTTCGCGAACTCTCGCCGGCTGGCCGAACGGCTGACCTCACGGCTCAACGAGATCCACGCCGAGCGGTGTGGGATCGAACTCGCGCTAGACCACAACCCACAGGTCGGAGGCGGTGCACCGGCCCAACTCATGGCCAGCGGCCAGGCCAACGGCGCACCGACGCTGCTGGCCCGGGCCCACCACGGTTCGGTCAGCAAGGAGCAGCGGGCCCAGGTCGAAGACGATCTCAAGAGCGGCCGGCTGCGCGCCGTGGTCGCGACCTCCAGCCTGGAACTCGGTATCGACATGGGCGCGGTCGATCTGGTGATCCAGGTCGAGTCACCGCCGTCGGTGGCCAGTGGACTGCAGCGCATCGGACGTGCCGGGCATCAGGTCGGCGAGATCTCCCAGGGCGTGTTGTTCCCCAAGCACCGGACCGACCTGATCGGCTGTGCGGTGACGGTGCAGCGCATGCGCGCCGGTGAGATCGAGACCATGCACGTCCCGGCCAATCCGCTCGACGTGCTGGCCCAACACACCGTGGCGGTGGCGGCCCTGGAACCGGTCAACGCCGACGCCTGGTTCGACGCGGTGCGGCGCAGTGCGCCATTCGCCACGCTGCCGCGCAGCGCGTTCGAGGCGACGCTGGATCTGTTGTCGGGCAAGTATCCGTCCACCGAGTTCGCCGAGCTCCGGCCGCGGCTGGTGTATGACCGCGACACCGGAACGCTGACCGGGCGCCCGGGCGCGCAACGCCTGGCCGTCACCTCCGGCGGGGCGATCCCCGACCGCGGGCTGTTCACCGTCTACCTGGCCACCGACTCCGAAAAGCCGTCGCGGGTGGGTGAACTCGACGAGGAGATGGTCTACGAATCGCGTCCCGGCGACGTCATCTCACTGGGTGCCACCAGTTGGCGGATCACCGAGATCACCCATGACCGGGTGCTCGTGATCCCGGCCCCCGGGCAGCCGGCCCGGCTGCCGTTCTGGCGCGGTGACAGCGTCGGCCGGCCCGCCGAGCTGGGCGCCGCAGTCGGTGCATTCACCGGGGAGCTGGCCGCGCTCGACCGCCGCGAATTCGATACACGTTGCCAGACAATGGGTTTCGCCGGGTTCGCCACCGACAACCTCTATCAGCTGCTGCACGATCAGCGTACGGCCACCGGCGTCGTCCCCAGCGACAGCACGTTCGTGGTGGAGCGCTTCCGGGACGAGCTCGGCGACTGGCGGGTGATTCTGCACTCTCCATACGGCCTACGGGTGCACGGACCGTTGGCATTAGCCGTGGGCCGCCGGCTGCGGGAACGCTACGGCATCGACGAAAAGCCCACCGCCTCTGACGACGGCATCATCGTGCGGTTGCCCGACAGCGGCGAGAACCCTCCAGGCGCCGATCTGTTCGTGTTCGAGGCCGACGAGATCGAGCCGATTGTGACCGCGGAAGTGGGCGGTTCGGCACTGTTCGCGTCCCGGTTCCGCGAATGCGCGGCGCGGGCCCTGCTGCTGCCTCGCCGGCATCCCGGCAAGCGTTCTCCGTTGTGGCACCAACGACAGCGCGCTGCACAGCTACTCGACATCGCCCGCAAGTATCCGGACTTCCCGATCATTCTGGAGACGGTGCGCGAATGCCTGCAGGACGTGTATGACGTCCCGGCCCTGACCGAGTTGATGCGCCGGGTGGCCCAGCGCCGGCTGCGGGTGGTGGAGGTGGAAACCGCCACCCCGTCACCGTTCGCGGCTTCACTGCTGTTCGGCTACGTCGGCGCCTTCATGTACGAGGGCGACAGCCCGTTGGCCGAGCGACGAGCCGCGGCGCTTGCGCTGGATACCGTGTTGCTGTCCGAACTCTTGGGCCGCGTCGAGCTGCGCGAATTGCTAGACCCGGCGGTGGTCGCCTCGACGTCAGCCCAGCTGCAGCACCTCACCGAGGAGCGGGCAGCCCGCGACGCCGAGGCAGTGACCGATCTGCTGCGGATGCTCGGCCCGCTCACCGAGGCCGAGATCACCGACCGTTCCACCGCCGACACCATCGGAGGGTGGCTCGAGGGGTTGCATGCCGCCAAGCGCGCACTTCCGGTGACCTATGCCGGGCAAACCTGGTGGGCCGCAGTCGAGGACATCGGCTTGCTGCGTGACGGGGTCGGTGCGCCGGTGCCCGTCGGGGTTCCTGCCGCGTTCACCGAATCCGTCGACGATCCACTCGGGGATCTGATCGGCCGCTACGCCCGCACGCACGGGCCGTTCACCACCACCGAGGTGGCGGCCCGCTTCGGGCTGGGCCTGCGGGTGACCGCAGATGTGCTGGGCCGCATGGCCGTTGATGGCCGGCTGGTGCGCGGTGAATTCGTTGACGACCTCCCTGGCGATCAGTGGTGCGACGCCGAGGTCTTGCGCATCCTGCGTCGTCGTTCCCTGGCTGCCCTGCGCGCTCAGGTCGAACCGGTGAGCACCGCAGCATTCGGCCGGTTCCTGCCGTCGTGGCAGCATGTCGGTTCCTCCCACAGTTCTGGGATCGACGGGCTGGCTGCGGTGATCGAGCAGTTGGCCGGGGCGCTCGTCCCGGCATCGGCGGTGGAGTCTCTGGTGTTCGGCCAACGCGTCCGCGACTATCAGCCGGCCATGCTCGACGAGCTGTTGGCCTCCGGCGAAGTCATGTGGTCGGGCGCCGGCCAGATCGGCGCCAGCGACGGCTGGGTGGCGTTCCACCTGGCCGACTCCGCGCCGCTCACACTGGCCGCCCCCGCCGAGATCGAGTTCACCGATACCCACCGGGCAATCATGGAGACCTTGGGGCACGGCGGGGCGTATTTCTTCCGTCAACTGACCGATCAGGCCGCTGAGTCCGAGCTGAAAACCGCGTTGTGGGAACTGATCTGGGCCGGGTGGGTCACCGGGGACACCTTTGCCCCGGTGCGGGCGATGCTGTCCGGCCTGGCAGGTTCAAGACGATCCGGCACGCCCGCGCACCGACAGCGCCAGCGCCCGCCACGGCTCAGCCGCTACAGCGTCGCACGCCCACAGAGCCGCGCGGCCGATCCGCTGGTGTCCGGACGGTGGTCGGCTTTGCCTGCGGCCGAACCGGATTCGACCGTGCGAGCGCATTTCCAGGCGGAGTTGCTGCTCAACCGGCACGGGGTGCTGACCAAGGGAGCGGCGGCCGCCGAGGGGGTGCCCGGCGGGTTCGCCACGTTGTACAAGGTGTTGAGTGCATTCGAGGACGCCGGCCGCTGCCAGCGCGGCTATTTCGTCGAATCGCTGGGCGGGGCCCAGTTCGCCGCCGCATCGACGGTTGACCGATTGCGTTCGTACCTCGACGGCGTCGACCCCCAGCGGCCGGAATACCACGCAGTGGTGCTCGCGGCGACCGACCCGGCCAACCCCTACGGAGCGGCGCTGGCCTGGCCCGAGCGCGCCGGCGACGACACCCACCGGCCCGGCCGAAAAGCCGGAGCCCTGGTCGCACTGGTCGACGGGAAACTGGTGTGGTTCCTAGAACGCGGTGGCCGGACCCTGCTGAGCTTCACCTCCGATGCCGAGACCCAACGAGCGGCCGCGGCCGCGCTGGCCGATCTGGTGAGCACCCGACGGATCCCGTCACTGTTGGTGGAACGGATCAACGGTGTCGCGGTGCTCGATCCCGGGGTCGACGACGACCGCGCCGCCGTGCAGGACGCATTGACCGGTGCCGGATTCTCGCGTACCCCGCGTGGGCTGCGACTTCGGTAAGTTCGTGGTGCCATGCCTGAAGGTGACACCGTCTTCCACACCGCCACGGCGCTGCGCGATGCCCTGGAAGGAAAGACGTTGACGCGCTGCGACATCCGTGTGCCGCGGTACGCCACTGTCGACCTGAGCGGACATGCCGTCGACGAAGTTCTCAGCCGGGGCAAACACCTGTTCATCCGCGTAGGCCCGGCCAGCATCCATTCCCATCTGAAGATGGAGGGCAGCTGGCGTATCGGGTGGTCCAAAGTCGCACCGCACCGGATCCGTGCTGTGCTGGAGACCGCAGACAGTCGAGCCACCGGGATAGATCTGGGTGTACTGGAAGTGCTGGACCGCGACAACGATATGGCGGCCGTGGAGCACCTGGGCCCAGACCTGCTCGGCCCGGACTGGGATCCACGCACCGCGGCCGCCAATCTCACTGCCGACCCGGACCGCGAGTTGGCCCAGGCGTTGCTCGATCAGCGGGTGATGGCCGGCGTCGGCAATGTGTACTGCAACGAATTGTGTTTCGTGTTCGGTCGACTGCCCACCTCGCCCGTCGGCAGGCTGACCGATCCGCTACGCGTGGTACAACGGGCCCGGGACATGCTGTGGCTCAATCGGTCCCGCTGGAATCGCACCACGACCGGTGACACCCGGACCGGGCGGCAACTGTGGGTGTACGGCCGCGCCGGCGAGCCATGCCGACGCTGCGGAACCCTGATCCAGACCGACTGGGGCGGTGAACGGGTGACGTACTGGTGCCCGAGCTGTCAGACGTGAGTCTGTGGGCCGGCGGCCAGCCATCACCGATGTGATGAGAATGAGTGCGCGTGTCGGCCGTTGCCGACGTATTGGATGCAGGGTGCGGGGCGGATGCGCTCGGCGAGGGCCTCGCCTTGCAGGTCGGTGATGATGTCGCGTCGCCGGTGCTGACGAGAAGGCGTCCACGACGCTGGCGTCGATCGTCGAAGCCCTCGTCGCGGTCGGTGGTTTCTGGCGATGCCGGTTGACCGGATGGCCTGCCGCGAGAAGCATCATCGCTCGAGCCTGGGACCAGAGGTGTCAACCACCACAGCAGTGTCACCGATGTCCTGATGCAGAAATGTCACCGATGTGCTGAGAAATCCCGCGGGCGTCGGTGGGTGGTGGCATAATCGAACATGTGTTCGATACTGATTCCGATGCGGCCCTCATCGACGCGATGAGCGCGGCGGCGCGGGCAGAATCCGCGGCGATCGCCGCGCGGCTGGCCGCCATCGGTGCGTTGGACACCCGCCGCGAACACGAACTGGCCGAAACGGTGTATTGGCGCACCGACCCGTTCGAAGCGGTCGCCGCCGAAATCTCGGCAGCGTTGAACATCAGCCGCCACCGCGCCGGTGAACAGATCCGCCACGCCCGCGTGTTGCGTGACCGGCTTCCCCAGGTGGCGGCCCTGTTCGCCTCCGGGGCCATCGACATGCGCATGGTGTTGGCCATCATCAACCGCACCGACACCGTCGACCCCACCGCCTGGGCCGCTGTCGACGAAGCCCTGGCCGCCCGCGCCGGCACCTGGATGCGGTTATCGAAACGCAAACTGCGTGACCGCATCGATCAATGGGTGGCCCGGCTGGACCCCAATGGTGAGCGCGTACCCCCGCAGATCGATGAGGGCCGGCATTTCAGCGTCGAGGCCGGCACCATCCCGGGCATGGCCACGGTGTGGGGCAATCTACGGGTCGGGGATGCCGCCGCCCTCGATCAACGCCTCGACGCCCTGGCCGCCACCGTCTGCCCTGATGATCCCCGCACACTGGATCAGCGCCGTGCTGATGCCGCCGGGGCGTTGGCCCGACTGCAAGACCACCTGCCGTGCCTGTGCCGCACCCCAGACTGCCCGGCAGCAGGCACCCGGGCTGCTGCCGATGCCGCGGTGGTGCACCTGCTGGCTGAGCAAGCCACCCTCGA
>NZ_LZJD01000061.1:0-40541 GCF_001666875.1 Mycobacterium sp. E802 | reverse complement strand
CAACACCGTGCAGTTGATCTGCGGGGCGTTCGGTGCGGGCTTGGCCGGTGTCATGGTCAACCTCCGCGATTCCGCCGCCGCGGCCGGGCCCTCGGCCGGATCGTCGACACTTCCCATCGCCCAGGCCGACAGATGGGGCCACGCGATACCGATGCCGGCGCCGGTGGTCACCAGCGTTGCAGCCCAGCCCACCACCAGCCACGGCGCCATACCGTCCCGGATCAACATCGCTCCGGTGGCCAAACCGATTGCCATCACGAGCGGCGCGACTGCCACGGTGCGCCCGATCACCCGCCGGCTCTGCAGTGACGCGCTGACGATCTCCCCCGCCGTCCAGCCGACCGACAGCACCGCCCCGAAGAACCCGGCAGCCACCGGCGTCAGGTGCGCCAACCGTTGGCCGAACAGCGGGACGTACATGTCGACCATGGTGGCGGCCATCAGTACCCCGAGGCTCAGGTAGATCCACTTCAGCGGGCCGCGGCGAAATGTGCTGGGCGGCAAGACCGATGCGCGGGCCCGTCGGTCGACGAACACGAATCCGGCGACCAGCACCAGGCCGAGCACAAGCAGTGCCGTCGTGGCTCGAAGGTCGTGGGGAATGCCGGCCACACTGACGGCCATGGCCGCGGCACCCAGCATTGCCAGCGACCGCACCGGCACCGCCACCCGCGGTGCCGGTTCCGCGCCTCGCGCCGGCAACCCGATCGGCACGAGAACTGCCATCGCGACGGTCAGAATGACCAGCACGCCGAAAGCCCACCGCCAGTGTCCGAACTGGGCGAACAGCCCACCGGCCGCGGGCCCGATCACCGTGCCGACGCCCCACATCGCCGATACCAGTGCAGAGGCCTTGGTCCACAATGCTTTCGGCAACGCGGTATTGATGACCGCGTAACCCAGGCCGGCCACGAGCCCGCCGGCGAACCCCTGCACGGTGCGTCCGGCGAGAAGCACCTCCATGCTGGGTGCCAGCGCGCAGCCCAGGCTTCCGGCACCGAAAACCATGAGCCCGGACAAATATGCCCGCCGCGGGCCCAACCGCATCAGCGTCGAGTGGACGGTGGTCGCCGCGATCACCGAGGCAACCAGGTACACCGTCGTCACCCAGGCGTAAAAACGCTGGCCTCCGATCTGGCCCACCGCGCTGGGCAGCAGGCTGATCGTCAGAAACTCGTTGGTGGCGTACAGCAACACGCCACCGCCCAGCACCGTCGACGCCCCTAGGTACCTGGCGCCCAACAAGTGCCGCCAGGTCCCGGCATCGGGCGTCACGGTATCGGTCACACCGATGACGCTAGAAGCTGAACTGCGGTTGAGGTCAATACCGGCCTATTTGAGCCCGGCCGCGTCCATCCCCCGCAATTCCTTCTTCAGATCCTGGATCTCGTCCCGGATCCGCGCGGCCAACTCGAATTGCAGATCCCGGGCCGCCGTCATCATCTGCTCGGTCAGATCCTTGATCAGATCGGCCAACTCGGCACGCGGCATGTTCGTGGTGTCGCGGCCTTCCACGATGCCGGCGCTGACCGCCCGCCCAGGCTCACCCTGGGCGCGACGGCCACGCGAGGCGTTGCGTCCGGAACCACCGACCTCGACCGACTCGCTATCGTCGGCCTCGCGGTACACCTGGTCGAGGATGTCGGCGATCTTCTTGCGCAGTGGCTGCGGGTCGATCCCATTCGCCTCGTTGTAGGCGATCTGCTTGGCCCGACGCCGTTCGGTCTCGTCGATCGCCTGCCGCATCGAGTCGGTGATCTTGTCGGCGTACATGTGTACTTCGCCGGACACGTTGCGGGCCGCGCGGCCGATGGTCTGGATCAGGCTTCGGGTAGAACGCAGGAAACCTTCCTTGTCGGCGTCGAGGATCGCCACCAGCGACACCTCGGGGAGGTCCAGACCCTCACGCAGCAGGTTGATGCCCACCAGCACGTCGTACTCGCCCAGCCGCAGCTGCCGCAGCAGCTCGACCCGGCGCAGGGTGTCGACCTCCGAATGCAGGTAGCGCACCTTGATGCCGAGCTCGAGCAGGTAGTCGGTGAGGTCCTCGGCCATCTTCTTGGTCAACGTGGTGACCAACACCCGCTCGTCCCGCTCGGTGCGGGCCCGGATCTCGCCGATCAGATCGTCGATCTGCCCCTTGGTCGGCTTCACCACCACCTTGGGATCGACCAGCCCGGTCGGACGGATCACCTGCTCGACGAATTCACCGCCGGACTGGCTGATCTCGAAATCTCCCGGCGTGGCGGACAGATACACCGTCTGCCCGATCCGATCGGCGAACTCCTCCCACGTCAACGGGCGGTTGTCCACCGCCGAGGGCAACCGGAAGCCGAAGTCGACCAGATTGCGCTTGCGCGACATGTCCCCCTCGTACATGCCGCCGATCTGCGGCACCGTGACGTGGGACTCGTCGATCACGAGCAGGAAATCTTCCGGGAAGTAATCCAGCAGGGTCGCCGGCGCCGATCCGGCCGGCCGGCCGTCGATGTGGCGCGAATAATTCTCGATGCCCGAGCAGAAACCGACCTGCTTCATCATCTCGACGTCGTAATTGGTTCGCATCCGCAACCGCTGGGCCTCCAGCAGCTTGCCCTGCCCTTCCAGCTCGGCCAGCCGTTGCTCCAACTCGGCCTCGATGGTGGAGATCGCATGCGCCATCCGCTCCGGGCCGGCCACATAGTGCGTGGCCGGGAAGATCCGCAGCGAGTCGACCTGACGGACGATGTCACCGGTCAGGGGATGCAGGTAGTACAGCGCCTCGATCTCGTCGCCGAAGAACTCGATACGCACGGCGAGTTCCTCATACGACGGGATGATCTCGACCGTGTCACCGCGCACCCGGAAGGTGCCGCGGGTGAACGCCATGTCGTTGCGGGTGTACTGCACGTCGACCAGCAACCGCAGCAATCCGTCGCGCGGCACTTCCTGACCGACCGCCAACTCCACCGACCGGTCGAGATAGGACTGCGGCGTGCCCAGGCCGTAGATGCACGACACCGACGCCACCACGACCACGTCGCGGCGGGACAACAGGCTCGAGGTCGCGGAGTGACGCAGCCGCTCCACGTCGTCGTTGATCGAGCTGTCCTTCTCGATGTACGTATCGGTCTGGGCGATGTACGCCTCGGGCTGGTAGTAGTCGTAGTACGAGACGAAGTACTCGACGGCGTTGTGCGGCAACATCTCCCGCAGTTCGTTGGCGAGCTGGGCGGCGAGCGTCTTGTTCGGCGCCATCACCAGCGTCGGGCGCTGCAGCCGCTCGATCAGCCAGGCCGTGGTGGCCGACTTTCCGGTGCCGGTCGCACCCAGCAGCACCACGTCACGCTCGCCCGCCTTGATCCGCCGTTCGAGTTCGTCGATGGCGGCCGGCTGGTCACCGGCAGGGTCGTACTCACTGACCACCTCGAACCGCGCACCGGTCCGGACGATCTCGTCGACAGCCCGATACTCCGAATGCGCGAGCACGGGGTGTTCGGTCGCGAAGGCCATGCTCACCAGCGTAGAACTGCACACCGACAACTTCCGCTCGTGTTCACTGTCCGCGTAGGCTGACCGCATTCACCCGCCCAAACATGAGACCTTCGACCTGCAGGCCCGCACGAACACCGATCCCAAAGGCATCGTGCGGGCCGTCGACGTCTACACGATCGAGCCGTGGGGGCTGTACATGGCCCGGCCGACACCGGGCCGAGCCCAGTTCCACTACCTGGAATCGTGGCTGCTGCCCTCGCTCGGGCTGCGGGCAAGCGTGTTCCATTTCAACCCCGGTCATGAGCGGGACCAGGACTTTTACCTCGACGTCGGTCGATACACCGCCGGGTCCACCGTCTGGCAGTCCGAGGATCACTACCTGGATCTGGTGGTCCGCACCGGCCGCGGCGTCGAACTGTGTGACGTCGACGAACTGCTCACCGCGGTGCGGCACGGCCTGCTGAGCCCCGAGGTCGCCGAGGAGGCGGTGCAAACCGCCGCCCGCGCGATCGAGGGCCTGGCCAGCTGCGGCTATCAGCTCAACAGCTGGCTTTCCGGCAACGGAATGGCCCTGACGTGGCGAGCAGCGTAAGGTCAGGATTCATGAGCTCAGCTAAGTACGCCTGGAGAGCGACTGCTGCACTGGCCGGACTCATCTTCGGCGCGCTGTTCATTCCCGCCGCGGCGCACGCCGACCCAGAAGCTCCGCCGCAGGTCGAGCCCCAACCCGCCCCGCAACTGCACAACGTCACCTACCGTGCCCGGATCGACGGTGTCTCGCGCAACGCGACGATCGCCTACAAGATCGACGACGACAACATCAATACCGCCGACCCGTCGATGCTGCCCGGCCGTGTCTTCGAAGCCACCGGCGTGGTGTCCGATCCGCAGTCTGCCGGCATGGCGGTACGGATCGACTGGCCGTACTCGGCGAACCTGCACTGCGAGATCCTGGTCGACGATCAGATCGTGGCCCAGGCCGACACGTTCGTCGCACCGCGTCTCACCCGGCCCAAGGATGACCCGGACTACGGCAGTCTGCCCTGTGGCGCCGCGCTGAACACCCCGGCGCCCGTCAACGTCGCTCCCGAGGGTCCTGACGCCGGCCTCCCCGAGCCTGCCGTCGCCCCAACCGTGGAACCTGCGCCGCCCGGTGCGGCCGCCTGACATCAACGCTGGAGCCAGGATTCGACCGTGCGCCTGGTGTCGTTGATGTGAGCCTCCATCTGTGTGGCGGCGATTTCCGGTTCGCGGCTCTCGATCGCCGCCAGGATTGCCTCGTGGAAGTCGTTGGCATTGGGCTCCAGACGGCCGAACATCGCACCGACCGGTAGCCACATCCGCCTGCGGGCGTCCGCCACCGCGTCGAGCAGCCGGTCGTTCTGGGCGGCCTGGGCGATGCGGAGATGAAAAGCTGAATCCAGGGTCTGGAACTCGGTGGTGTGCCGGGCCGACTGATCGTTCATCCCGGTCTTCAATGCGGCCTGCATGCCCGTGAGCAGCTTGTGGAGTTCGGTCAGGTCGGTGGATCGGCGTCGCTCGGCGGCCAAACGGGCGGAACCGGTTTCGACGATGACGCGATAATCGAACGCGTCGCGGATTTCTCTGCGGTTTCGGCGCAGCTCACGACGCATCTCGGCCGGATCGTACTGCGGCGCCTGGACGGTGAACCCCCCGCCACGGCCACGGCGCACCGTGATCAGGCCCTCCCCTTCCAGGACCGCGACCGCGGCGCGCACGGTCGTGCGGGACACGTCGAGCATGTCGGAGAGTTCACGTTCGGTGGGCAGCCGGTCACCGGGTCGGAACTGGCCGAGTTCCAACGCCCGCCGCATCTGGTCCACGACCAGCTCATGGGCAGCGATCTGACGAACCGGTACCAACGCGGACTTTGCGATTGTCATGCGCCCCCCTTTGGACGCATCAGACGCTACCGCACCGTCACTGCGGAATTGTGGTACAGCCCAGGGAACTAAGGTGTCCAACCGGTGGCGTCGGCCCACTCTCCGACCCGCCGGTAGGCGTCCAGAAACCACGGCTCTTTCGCCACGGCGTAGTCGGGAGTCTCCAACGCAGCACGCTTGGCGGCCAGGTAGTCGGCCTGCACGCCGGGGTTGGCCCGCAACCAATCGACGAACATCAGAGCGAACCGCTGGTTGGGCCGGCCGTCGACTCGAAGATGCACATTGGTCGGCCGGCCCGGATCTGCCGACGCATGGAATCGTTTGTGCCACATGGCCGGATCGTCGGTGTGCGGGGTGTCGGCGGTGATGGCCGGCACCACGGGATAGCCGGCCGTCAACAGGGCGTCGGCGAGTTCGTCGGCGACGGCCAGGGACTCGACCGTCACCTGCACATCGATCACGTCCTTGGCGTCCATGCCGGGCACCGCCGTCGACCCGATGTGGTCGATCCGCACCGCCCGGTGTCCGCAGGCCGTGTTGAGCCGGGCGACGATGCGCCGGGCCTGCTCCGGCCACGTCGGGTCGTAGGGCACCACAGTGGTGTCGCGCCGGGCCGGCTGCCGGGTCTGAACATTGTGCGCGAACGGCAGGATCCGCTCGTGCCACAGGGCGCGGGCCGCTTCGACGACGGCGCCGGGGCTGCCCGAGTTGTCCAGCCAGACATCGGCAACGGCGCGGCGCTGGTCCTCGGTGGCCTGTGCGGCGATACGGGCACGGGCGTCGGACTCGGTGAACCCGCGGTATTCGATGAGCCGCTTGACCCGGAGCTCCGGGTCGGCATTGACCACGACGACCAACGGGAACATCGGCGCCATCTGCGATTCCACCAACAGCGGGATATCCTCGACAATCACGGCATCGTCATGGGCGGCGGCGATCAGCTCCGAACGACGATGCGCCACCAGTGGGTGCACGATGCCGTTCAGGGTGGCGCGCTTCTCGTCATCGCTGAAGGCGACGGCGGCCAGTGCCGGACGGTTCAGCGCTCCCTCGGGCAGCAGGATCCCGTCACCGAAGGCTTCGACCAGCTTGGCCAGCCCCTCCGTTCCGGGCTCGACCACCTCCCGGGCGATGACGTCACCGTCGACGATGATGCCGCCGAGATCGCTGAATGTGGCCGACACCGTCGACTTGCCCGCACCGATCCCACCTGTCAGTCCAATTCGCAGCACCGGGACACCATACCGTCCCCCCGAACGTGAAGTAGTTGGCGAGTTTTCGCCCGAACATCGCCATTTTCTTCACTCTCGGCGAGAACGACGAACGCCCCGACCCATTGGGTCGGGGCGTTCGTTGTTGCGCTGTTTAGGCGTTGCCTGCGAGCTTCTCACGCAGTGCAGCCAGCTGTGCGTCGCTGGCCAGCGTGCCACCGGTGGACTCCTCCGAGCGCGAGGAACCGTTGGACACCGGACGGGCAGCTTCCTCGGCCTCGGCCGCGGCGAACTTCTCCATCTGCGTGGTGTGCATCTTGTGCCGGCGCTCGGCCTCGGCGTAGCGGGCCTCCCACTCCTCCCGCTGCTTGTCGAAGCCTTCGAGCCATTCGTTGGTCTCGGCGTCGAAGCCCTCGGGGAAGATGTAGTTGCCCTGCTCGTCGTAGCTGTCGGCCATGCCGTACTTCGACGGGTCGAACTCTTCGGTGTAGTCCTCGTTGGCCTGCTTGAGGCTCAGCGAGATGCGGCGACGCTCCAGGTCGATGTCGATGACCTTGACCATCGCGTCGTCGCCGACCTGGACCACCTGGTCCGGGACCTCGACGTGGCGCTCGGACAGCTCCGAGATGTGCACCAGGCCCTCGATGCCCTCTTCGACGCGGACGAACGCGCCGAACGGCACCAGCTTGGTGACCTTGCCCGGCACGATCTGACCGATCGCGTGGGTGCGGGCGAAGTGGCGCCACGGATCTTCCTGAGTCGCCTTGAGCGACAACGAAACCCGCTCGCGATCCATGTCGACGTCGAGCACCTCGACGGTGACCTCGTCGCCCACCTGAACCACCTCGGACGGGTGATCGATGTGCTTCCAGGACAGCTCGGAGACGTGCACCAGGCCGTCGACACCGCCGAGATCGACGAACGCGCCGAAGTTGACGATCGAGGAGACGACACCCTTGCGGATGGCACCCTTTTGCAGCTGGTTGAGGAACTCGCTGCGAACCTCAGACTGCGTCTGCTCCAGCCAGGCACGGCGGGAAAGCACCACGTTGTTGCGGTTCTTGTCCAGCTCGATGATCTTGGCCTCGATCTCCTTGCCGATGTACGGCTGCAGATCGCGGACGCGACGCATCTCGACCAGCGATGCCGGCAGGAAGCCACGCAGACCGATGTCGAGGATCAGGCCGCCCTTGACGACCTCGATGACGGTGCCCTTGACGGCCTCGTCCTTCTCCTTGAGTTCCTCGATGGTGCCCCAGGCACGCTCGTACTGAGCGCGCTTCTTGGACAGGATCAGGCGGCCTTCCTTGTCCTCCTTGGTGAGAACGAGGGCCTCGACCTCATCGCCCACGGAAACGACCTCGTTGGGGTCGACGTCGTGCTTGATGGAGAGTTCGCGGGAAGGAATGACACCTTCGGTCTTGTAACCGATATCGAGCAGGACCTCGTCACGGTCAACCTTGACGATGGTTCCCTCGACGATGTCGCCATCGTTGAAGTATTTGATGGTTTTGTCGATGGCGGCGAGAAAGTCCTCAGCCGAGCCGATGTCGTTGACGGCTACTTGCGGCGAGGTGACGGAGGGACTTGGCATGTGGTGGGTTGCTCCGGACAGGTTTACTCGTAGGGACAATTGTGTTGCGTGTATTGCGTTCGTGCAGATCCGTGACGATGACTAGACGATCACTAGCTGTACGCACAGATACGTAACGAGGGTACTCGACCAGGTACACGCAGGACAAACTGCCGTGCCCGCGGGCGCCGGGCTCACACCGAATTCATGTCCGGAAGACCACTGTCCCACGGCTACGCTTCTGCGGTGGCGTACTACCCGACACCCGGGCCGATGATGCACGGCCCCGCGCACCGGCCGTGGTTCCCGGTCGCCCCACCACTGCCCAGACCGGTCCGCAAGGTCGGGGCGCCGCTGGCGGCGATCATCGCCTGTGGCGTCGTCATCGGCGCCCTGGTCCTGCTGTTCACCGCGCTCAACCCGGTCGGTGCGATCATCGGGTTCACGCTGTCCAGCATCGTGATGACCGGCGCCGTGTTCGCCTACCTGTGGCTGGACCGCTGGGAGCCCGAGCCACCCCGGCTGTTGCTGCTGGCCTTCGGCTGGGGTGCCGCGGTGGCCATCGTCTTGTCCCTCGTGTTGAGCCTGTTCACCGACGCACTGCTGGCACCGGGCGTGGACTCCGCCGAATCGGCGCGCAGTTTCGCCTCGGTGGCCGTGCGGGCGCCGTTGATCGAGGAGGCCGCCAAGGGCCTGTTCCTGCTGATCATGATGACCGGCCGGCGCCGCAACGAGCTGAACTCGCTGACCGACTGCCTGGTGTATGCCGGCCTGGTCGGGCTGGGCTTCGCCTGGCTGGAAGACATCATGTACATCGCCAGCGCCGATTCACTAGCCGGATCCCTGCTGACCGCGGCGATGCGGCTGATCATGGCGCCGTTCGCGCACTCGTTGTTCACCACCATGACCGCGATCGGGGTGTACTTCGCGCTGCAACGACGCAGCGGCCTGGCCAAGACGCTGTGCATCCTCGCCGGCTACCTGGGCGCGGTGCTGATGCACGGGCTGTGGAATGGTTCGTCGCTGGTGGGCGCCGGCACCTACTTCATCGTGTACCTGGTGTGGATGGTGCCGATCTTCATCGCGATGATCGTGGTCGCCGTCCTCAGCCGACGCCGCGAACAACACGTGGTGGCGGCCAAACTGCCCGGCATGGTCGCGGCCGGACTGATCACGCACAACGAGGCCACTTGGCTCGGCTCGTTGAAGACCCGCCACGACGCGATCCGGCAGGCCACACTGGCCGGTGGCCGCCCCGCCGGAAAGGCCGTCGGCGCGTTCGCCGCCGCCGTCGTCGAACTCGCCTTCGTCCGGGACCGCATCGACCGCGGCTTCGGGGACGCACAGGTCTACGCCCTCCAACAAGAAGAGGTGTATGCCGTCGCTGCCGCCCGGTCAGCCGCGCCCATCCTGCACTGGATGATGCACTACCAGGCACCGGTCCGGTACTGAGCCGCTAATGCGCAGCTCGCCGCCTGGCGAGTTGCCAGATCACCAGCCCGGCTTGCAGACCGAGTGCCACCGAGATCATCGAGATCACAGTGGCAGGAAACGCGGAGTCGCCGTCCGCGCCGAACAACTCCGTCACTCCGATCAGCCCCATCGACCCAGGAACCAACAGCCAGAAGCCGGGCAGGATCAAGGTGATCGCCGGGGGCGCGGTGGACCTTCGCGAGATTGTCAACGCAGCCACGGTGAGCGTCAGTCCGCCACAGAACCCGCTGGCATAACTGCCCAGCGCCAGATCACCGACGAACTGTGCGGCGAACGCGGTGTAGGTGATGAGCAGCAGCCAGGGCATGAAAGACAGCGGAGGAGCCAGGAAGAGCATCACACCGACCGAGTAGACGGCGACCCCCAACCAGGGCGCCCACGGCCCGATCTTGTTGATGGACTCGGGACTGAGCTGGCTCCCGTCGACCCCGAGTACCTGCGTCGCGATCAGGATGCCGAAAGCCAACTGGGCGATCTGCATGAAACCTGCGATCAGTCGAGAAGACCCGGAGATGACGTCGCGTGCGGTCAACTCGACCACCGCCAGCGTGATCGCCGCTCCAGGCAGGAACATGGCCAGCGGCGGAATCAGCGCGCGCAGACTCACGTGGTCCAGACCCAGACGCTGGGCACCTGCGATGCAGATCGCCGAAACTGCAAACGCGCTGACCGCTGGGACCAGATGCTGCAGCAGGCCGACCCGGCGCCCGACTGCACAGAACATTCCCACCATGAACCCGAGGACCGTGGCGACCAGAAGGTTCAGCGGTGACGGCTCGAGCACCAGCGCCAGCCCCGCGCTCTGGACGCCGTAGCCCAAGACCGTCACCCAGCCGGGATACCTGCTGGGCGTCTCCAGGATGCGATCCAGCCGGGCCTCGCCCACAGCCGGAGCCACGCGGCCCGTCATCGCGTCGGATACCAGGCGCGCCAAGGGGAACGTCTGGTCGAAACGTAGATCCTCCTTGAGGTGGGCCGCTTTCACCGGGGTCCCGGACTCCATCGTCGGACCGATCACCTGCACGTGGTTGGGGAAGGCGACGTAGTCGTTGGGCACCCCGTACGCGGTGGAGGCTCGTTCCACCATCTGACGCACCAGGGTGACCGGATAGTTCGCGGCCCCCATCGCCGCACCCAGCCGGGCCAGGAAACGGATCTGCTGAGTGGTCGACGTCTCGGTCATGATCAACTCGGTGCGCGTCCTCGGCGGTTGTGCCGCTAGTGCGCGGCGGCATCCCAGCTGCGGCCGTACCCCACCGACACCTCCAACGGCACGTCCAACGGATACGCGTTGCCCATGTGTTCGCGAACCAACGCCTCCAGGGCGTCGCGCTCCCCCTCGGCCACCTCGAACAACAACTCGTCGTGGACCTGCAACAGCATCCGGGACTTCAGCCCGGCGTCCTTGATCGCCGCGTCGACATTGATCATCGCGACCTTTATGATGTCGGCAGCGCTGCCCTGGATCGGTGCGTTGAGCGCAGCCCGCTCGGCGGCCTCGCGCACGTTGCGGTTGCTGCTGTCCAGCTCGGGTAGGTAGCGACGACGGCCCAGGACCGTCGAGGTGAAGCCGTCCTTGCGGGCCTGGTCGACCACGTCGCGCAGGTAGTCGCGAATGCCGCCGAACCGGTCGAAGTACTGCTCCATCTGCACCTTGGCCTCTTCGGTGGAGATCTTGAGCTGGCTGGCCAGCCCGTACGCACTGAGCCCATAGGCCAGGCCGTACGACATCGCTTTGACCCGGCGGCGCAGTTCCGCGGTGACCTCGTCGATCGGCACCGAGAACGCCCGCGATGCGACGAACGAGTGCAGGTCCTCTCCGGTGTTGAAGGCTTCGATCAGGCCCTCGTCCTTGGAAAGATGCGCCATGATCCGCATCTCGATCTGGCTGTAGTCGGCCGTCATCAGCTCGGCATAGCCCTTGCCGACCACGAACGCGTCCCGGATGCGCCGGCCCGCCTCGGTGCGGATCGGGATGTTCTGCAGGTTCGGTTCGGTCGAGGAAAGCCGGCCCGTGGCCGCGATCGTCTGGTTGAACGTGGTGTGGATGCGGCCGTCGGAGGCCACCGCATTGAGCAGACCGTCGACGGTCACCTTGAGCCGGGTGGCGTCGCGATGGGTCAACAGGTGCTGCAGGAACGGGTGGCCCGTCTTGTCGAACAGGGACTGCAGCGCATCGGCGTCGGTGGTGTATCCGGTCTTGGTGCGCTTGGTCTTGGGCATCTCCAGCTCGTCGAACAGCACCGCCTGCAGCTGCTTGGGCGAGCCGAGGTTGATCTGCTTGCCGATCACCGCATAGGCGGCCTCGGCGGCGTCGCGGATCTGGTCGGCGAACTCGCTCTGCAGCTCCTGCAGTTTGTCCAGGTCGACGGCGATGCCCGTTGACTCCATCTCCGCCAGTGCCCGCTGCACCGGCAGCTCCATCCGGCCCAGCAGCGACGACGAATCAATGCGGGCCAGTTCTTCGTCGAGCGCGTCGGCGAGGTCCAGCACCGCGCAAGCCCGCAGGATCAGGGTCTGCACGGCCTGCTCATCAACCCCTTCGGAATCGTCGAGAAGCGAAAGCTGTTGCTGCTCAGGGGATTCCGCCCGCAACTCGCGGCGCAGGTACCGCACCGCGAGATCATCGAGGGCAAAGCTGCGCTGCCCCGGCCGCACCAGGTAGGCCGCCAGCGCGGTGTCGGAGGTGACACCGCGCAGTGTCCAACCGCGCCCGGCGAGATCGTGCATCGCCAGCTTGGCCTCGTGCAGAGCCTTGGGCGGACCCGGATCGGCCAGCCAGCGCGCCAGCGCCTCCTCGTCGTCAGGGGTGAGGGACGCGGTGTCGATATAGCGGCCGTCGCCGTCGGCCGCCACGATGGCCAGCGCGGTGGCGTCGGCGTCGTAGGCCAGGTGAGTACCGACCACCGCCAGGCCGAACCGGTTGCCCAGGCTGTGCTCGGCCAGCCAGGCCGCCAGCTCCCCCGGCTCCAGGGCACGGCCACGCACGTCGAAACCGTGCTCGACCTCCGGCTCAGCGGCGACCAGCGTCTCGAACAACCGGTCGCGCAGGACCCGGAACTCCAGATCGTCGAACAGCCGGTGGATCTGGTCGCGATTCCACGGCTGCATCCGCAGGGTGTCCGGGGTCTGGGCCAGCGGGACGTCGCGCACCAGCTCGGTGAGATCGCGGTTGAGCACGACGCTGGACAGGTTGGCCCGCAGCGCGTCACCCACCTTGCCCTTGACCTTCTCGACGTTGTCCACCAGCTCCTGCAGGGAGCCATATTCGACGATCCACTTGGTCGCGGTTTTCTCACCCACCCCGGGGATGCCGGGCAGGTTGTCGCTCGGGTCCCCGCGCAGGGCGGCGAAATCGGGATACTGCGCCGGCGTCAGCCCGTATTTCTCCACCACCGCCTCCGGGGTGAACCGGGTCAGCTCGCTGACCCCCTTGCGCGGGTAGAGCACCGTGATGTTGTCGGTGACCAACTGCAGCGAATCACGGTCGCCGGTGACCACCAGCACCCGATAGCCCTCTTGCTCGGCCTGGGTGGCCAGCGTGGCGATGATGTCGTCGGCCTCGAAGCCGGGCTCGGCCATCGCCGTGATGCCCAGCGCGCCGAGCACCTCCTTGGTGATGTCGATCTGGCCGCGGAACTCGTCCGGCGTCGCGGACCGGCCCTCCTTGTACTCCGGGTACTTGTCCTTACGGAAGGTCTGGCGCGACACGTCGAACGCCGCGGCCACGTGGCTGGGCTGCTCGTCGCGCAGCAGGTTGATCAGCATCGAGGTGAACCCGTAGACCGCGTTGGTGGTCAGCCCGCCCTGGGTCTTGAAATTCTCGGCGGGCAGCGCATAGAACGCCCGGAACGCCAGCGAATTGCCGTCCAGCAGCATCAGCGTGGGCTTGTCGTCAGTGGTCGACGTCGGCGCGGTCTTCGTCTCGGTCTTCGCAGGGCTCACGGCCCACACTCTATGCGGGGGTACCGACGGGTAGACGGCGACGAGCCAACTGGATCTGGTGCGGGCCGGCGATCACTTAGGTGGCGGATTGCTGCTCGATCGTGACTGCAATCCGCCACTTAAAGTTCTCAATCGTCACAACGTAGAGCGACCGGATAGAGCCTTAACTCAACGACGATGCGGGTGGTTATCGTCGAGACTGCCTACCAGTTCGCCCGACTGGAACGATCGCACAAGTTCGCTGAACATAGCCGGAAGCCCATCGGCCGACCCTCTCTACCGGGTCAGCTGTTGGCACATGCACGGATACGCCCCACGGCCGTCGACGACCCCGCGTCCAATCCACGCCACGACCGTTAGGAGCTCTGCGCGCACGGCCAAACCTCTGGTTACCCATGAGCTTCTCCACTTCCGGGCCTCGGCCGGATGCCGCGACTGGGCACGACTCACAACTAATGCCAAAACTGCTGCACAACCAGCTGCCAATCGACTGTTAGCCTGATGTCGCCTGCCTGACAGCAGGAACCGAAGTGGTTGCTGCTTTTCCAGAAAGCAGTAGCCGCGGCATCAGCTGCCGACGCTAGGGGGGTCAGGCCAATGGATTATCCAGAGCCTTCGAATCGGGGTGCCGGTACGGCAGATGGGCACGGGCGACCTGCGAGTCATATACCGGTCGACAGACAATCGATAAGCCCCCCTCAGTGGGAGGCGCCTCCAGGCGAGATACGTCCGCAATCAGCCCCTGTCCAGCAGTCGAACAGACACTCCGGTCCGGGGCCCACGCGGGGCCGAGTCGAAGGTCCGCCAGTTCACCATAATGTCGACATTGCGGATGGCGTCAGCGAGAAGCAGGCGAGACCGAAAGCAATCCCGCGTGACTTTCCACCTGTCGTCTATTTACCGTGCGCCGAGGAGGTCGATGATCCAAATGACGCACGAATCGACATGCGTGAGACTCGCGATGGACGGACGGCACTCCTCGCATATTCGGCGCTCGATCGATTGCACGAATGTTGCGGCGACGACCAAGCATGGATTGTGGCACCGACTGCCATCTTATCCCAGCTGCAGAGTCTTCATCCGTTTCAATTGCTAATGCTCGATGTTGAAATCCCCGTCGAACAACGCCGAGGGCAAAAATGACACTTTATGTCAATCACGAATCACTCAATAAGATTTCCCAATCCTTGGCGAGGGCCAGCGCCGACCTCGATAGCACAAGCGCGTCAGCACCGACCTCGGTTGACGGCGGATGGGGGACGCCGGCGATTCTCGGGATTCTGGCCCAGCTCACCGACAACGCCGGTCAGCTCGTCGTGGCCGTCAAAGCAGTCGCCGATGGAGTCGCTTCGGCCAGCGCGAGCTATCTCAGCCACGACGAAGCAGGTGCTGAGGCACTGGATGAAGCCATGCGACCGGAGTGATTAAGTGACAATCGACACAAAGATCGAGGGAGACCCGAATTCCGTCCGCGCAACAGCCGATTGGCTTCGGGCGCCCCTCGCAAGCAAGGTGTCACACACGGGCGATGAGATACGTACTGCCCGAACGACGGCAATGGCCGACTGGCACGGGGAGGCGGGGGACGCCTTCGTTGCGCGAATGGGGAGTGGAGCAACGAAAGTTGATGGTCTGGAAATCGCGATCACTGAGGGTGCGCAAGCAATAGAGGCTTTCGCCTCGGAGCTCGAGCGAGCTCAGTCCGAAATGCAAATAATTCGCGATGTGGCGATGAGCGCGGGATTGTCCGTGGATGGTTTCATGATTCAGGACGCCACGGAAGAAGCATTAATTGATGCATATAATTCAGCTTTCCACGCCGCAGAGGCCGTCCGCACCATGGAGAAACTCGGCGCCGATACACTTAAAAATGCTTGGACAGATCTTAGGACCAAATGGTTCTTTGTAGTGGCTGATCTGATCAACGGCGGTGCCGCCACACTTATCGACCTGAACGTCTCAACGATGCTAAAACAATCCAACTTCCTGGCCGAGGAATCGGCGAGAACCATGAGTCTAGCGAAATCAGCACCCCCCGGCACTCCTGCCGCGATGATTTATCGAGACGTTGATTACGCCCGCACCCTCGCGAACCAGGCCGATGACATAGCGAAGAATGCAGAGAGCACCAAGGCCACAGCCGGTCGGATCGGCTTCAAAGTCGGCGGAGCTCTCGCTGCGGCTGGCGTCGTCTACGACATTGCGAATGGTAAAGACGTCGATCAAGCCATTGTGTCCGGAGCCGCCGGCTTCGGAGCTTCGGTCGCCGCCGGCGCGCTGATCGGTACCGCTATTCCTGTGCCGGTCCTCGGAACAGCATTAGGCGCCTTGGGCGGCGCGGCCGTCGGGATATTCGCCTCGGGTGCCGTTGATTCTCTCTACCAGAACGGTATTGGCAGCCTCGGTGAAGCGATCAGCGATGGAGCGACCGCCGTTGCCGATGCAGGGAAGGCCGTTGGCGGACTTGCGAAAGGCGCGTGGGATGCGATCTTCTAAACATCCGGACATTCCCGAAGGATGGACAGACGTTCATGGTGATGCCCGGTACTACCTCTCAGTCGCGGTACTCCTCATCGGTGCCGTGTTCTCCGCTCTGTTCGGAATCGTCGTCGCAGCAGCAGGCAATGTCATCGCACTCAAATATTTCTTGCTGTTCGCGCTGTTGATGGTTCTTACCGTCGCTTATGGCCTCGTCGTGCGGCACCAGCGAGTGGTTCTTTCGGCCGCGATTCGGACAGAAATGACGCCGGATGGTGTTCTGGGGACGGAAATCCGTTACTCAAGCTGGCAATTCACCATCCTGGTTGCCTTGATGGGGTGCGGCACCCTCTTTTGCGCGACGGCTGCAGTCGAGACATTCATTTACCAAGATGAGGGGTTTCCCGGCTTCGCCGCGGTGATTGGTGCCCTGGGAATCATGTTTGCGTCCTTCCTCGCAGTTGTGGTTTCCGGACACGTCCGCCGCGGCGGCGTCACACTGACGAGTCAGGGAATTACCCAACGCGGACGAAGCTTCGAGTCACGACTGGACTGGTCGGCCTTTGCGGCCTTCAAGGCGGCAACCAACGGGTACCCGGTCATCCTGGCGATCGCGTATACCAATGCCGATTGGCCCCACCGGTACACCACACGGCTCTGGCGTATCGACCGCCTACCGCCGGCACCGATGATCGAATTCGACTGCCGACAGTTCGATGTCGACCCCTACATTCTGTACAGCTACGTACGGACGTACGTCGAAAACCCAGAGCTACGTGCCGAACTCGGCACCGAAGCGGCCCTCAACCGCGCCCGCTACCTACAACCGACGGGGTGATGTGGCCCCGTGCGGATAGCTGCTCAGCGGTGACTGCAATCCTCCGGACAAACAGTCTCCGGCAACTGGCCACACCACTCACTGGGACAAAACTGCAACACGTTTCAATTTCAGGTGCGGGATCGTTTAGGCTGACCGCGTGCCAGCAGCATCTTCGCAACCCGCGATCGACGGATGGTTTTCCACCGACGACGCCGGTGCCACGCATCTGATCGGCGGCAAGTGCACCCAGTGCGCCACGTACGTGTTCCCGCCGCGCGAGAACAACTGCCCCAACCCGGCGTGTGACAGCGACACCCTCGACCTGGTCCCACTGTCGCGCCGCGGCAAGGTGTGGAGTTACACCGAGAACCGGTATCTCCCACCTGCGCCGTATCCGAAGTCGGACCCGTTCGAGCCGTTCGCGATCGCGGCGGTCGAGTTGGCCGATGAGGGATTGATCGTGCTCGGCAAGGTCGTCGAAGGCACCCTTGCCGCCGATCTCAAGGTCGGCATGGAGATGGAGCTGACCACCATGACGCTCTACACCGACGACGAGGGCGTCGAGCGCACCACCCACGCCTGGAGGATCCCCTGATGAGCCCAGAGCCTTTGTACATCCTCGGCGCGGGCATGCACCCGTGGGGCAAGTGGGGACGCGACTTCACCGAGTACGGCGTCGTCGCCGCCCGCGCGGCCCTGGCCGAAGCCGGGCTGGACTGGCGCCAGATTCAACTGGTCGCCGGCGCCGACACCATCCGCAACGGCTACCCGGGCTTCATCGCCGGGTCCACCTTCGCTCAGAAGCTGGGCTGGAACGGCGTGCCGGTGTCGTCCTCCTACGCCGCGTGCGCGTCGGGTTCGCAGGCGCTGCAGAGTGCCCGCGCCCACATCCTGGCCGGGTTCTGCGACGTCGCGCTGGTGATCGGCGCGGACACCACCCCCAAGGGCGCCTTCGCCCCCGTCGGCGGTGAGCGCAAGAACGATCCCGACTGGCAGCGCTTCCACCTGCTCGGTGCGATGAACCCGGTGTACTTCGCCCTGCTGGCCCGCCGGCGCATGGACCTCTACGGCGCCACCGCCGAGGACTTCGCCCAGGTGAAGGTGAAGAACTCCCGGCACGGCCTGCAAAACCCGAATGCGCGCTACCGCAAGGAATCCGCGATCGAGGACGTGCTGGCCAGCCCGGTGGTCTCCGATCCGCTGCGTCAGCTCGACATCTGCGCCACCTCCGACGGCGCCGCCGCGCTGATCGTGGCGTCGAAGTCGTTCGCCGAGAAGCATCTCGGCTCGCTGGAGGGCGTGCCCTCGGTACGCGCGATCTCCACGGTGACGCCGCAGTACCCGCAGCACCTACCCGAATTGCCGGACATCGCAACGGATTCCACCGCGGTCGTGCCCGCCCCGGAGCGGGTGTTCAAGGACCAGATCCTCGACGCGGCCTACGCCGAGGCCGGGATCGGCCCCGAGGACGTCAGCCTGGCCGAGGTGTACGACCTGTCCACCGCACTCGAGTTGGACTGGTATGAGCACCTGGGGCTGTGCGCCAAGGGTGAAGGCGAGCAACTCCTCCGTTCTGGAGCCACCACCATCGGCGGCCGGGTTCCGGTCAACCCGTCGGGCGGTCTGGCCTGCTTCGGTGAGGCCATCCCGGCACAGGCCATCGCGCAGGTGTGCGAATTGACCTGGCAGCTCAAGGGCCAGGCCACCGGTCGTCAGGTCGAGGGCGCGAAGGTCGGCGTCACCGCCAACCAGGGCCTGTTCGGCCACGGCTCCTCGGTGATCGTCGCGCGCTGACGCCGGCGCCGAGCGTGAAGACGATGTCGACTTGAGCACGAAAATTCGCACATGTCTTCACGTTCGGCGCACGCGCGACTAGTCCAGGTTGCGGTTCCACTCCAGCCAGCCGACACCACTGCGGCCGTCGGCGGTGCGCACCTTCGCCCACGCCCGGGGGAACTGGCTGACCCGGCCATCGGGTGCCGTCAACAGCACCGGGGCATGCGCCACGATTTCGACGTTTGCCTCGATGTCGCCCGGCTGCAGCGACAGCGTCGTGGACACCGGCAGGTCATCGGCGCCGAGCGCGTATTCGGCTGTCACGCTCTGCAATTCGACAAGCGGTTCACCGGCGCGCTGGCTGTAGCCGATACCGATCGGCGGCATGCCAGGGATCCGGATGTCCACGCCGTGCAGGTGGGTGCCGTCGTCGAGGTGCAATGCACTCCACACCCAATTCATCGACCACCAGTCCCGCACACCCCAGGAGTGGTCACGCTGACCTGCAACCGCGTCGACGGTATGGGTCTGGTCGCCGATGATCACCGTTCCCGAGACCGAGCACGGCAACTCGTAACGCGGGGTGATCCGGTATTGGTACGGCGTGCCCGCGGTGGTCCAGGTCAACTCCATCGTCACCGGGATCGGGCGCCCGGCCTCGCCACGAAGCAACGCCGACGGATCGTCGTAGGCCTGACCGGTCCCGGTGGCGGTGAGCCGGTAGACCTCAAGCGGCTCGTCGACGTGCAGCCGCAACTCCACGTCCTCGCCCTTGACCACGGCCGGTTCGGCCAGCGGTGCATGAAAGTCGTTGAGCGCAATGGTGGGCATGCCCGGGCCGCAGAACAGCACGTTGATCCACGCGGTGTCCTGATTGGGAATCAAACCCAGGCGGACCCAGCCGCCCAGACCCGCGTCGGCATCGACGAAATCGAAATACCAGCTTTCGTTCCATAGCTCTTCGGCGCCGGGCGGATGCGCGTACTCGTCCTCGACCGCGGGTGCCAGCGGCTCCGGAATCGCCGGGGGCGCAAGAATATCCAGTGCGTTGGTGTCCAGCACATGGCTGCAGTGCCGGTCAAGCAGCGTCATGAACATCTGGTCGCCGCGCTCGGTCCGCTCCACCAGCATCGAGGAGATGATCGCCATCATCACGCCGAAGAAGCTTGCCCGGCGTACCCCTTCGCGTACCTGCCCCAGCGTCAGCGTCGTGTCCGGCCCCAGCGCCTGGTGATATGCGGCGAGCAGCTCGTCATAGTGAGCGCGGCGCTGCTCGACGGCAAGCGCACAGCCGATGAAGTAGGCGACGTCGGTGAACGCCGGCCCCTTGGTGACGGTCTGCCAGTCGACGACGGTCAGCGCCCGGTCGGCCCCGTCCGCGCCGAACAACATGTTGTCCAACCGATAGTCGCCGTGCACCAGGCCCTGCGGCCGCTGTGGTGCGCCTTCCTCGGCCAGGTAGGCGTCGAAGCTGTCGACGAGCCGTTCGCACACCTCACGCTGTTCGGGCGTGATCAACTCCGCATACCGCTCGACGAAGGCCGCATACAGACCCGAGATCAGGGCCTGGTTCACCGGCGCGTCACGGTTGAGCCACTCGGCCTGGTCCACGACGGCGAGATCCTGTACCGACGCGTGCACGCGGCCGAGTTCGGTCAGCGCCACCGTGGCCTGTTCGGCTGTCGCGCCGCGGATCTCGTCGCCGACGACGGCCGGCATCGCATCACCGAGCAGCAGGTCGAACGCACCGGTCTGCGGGTCGAACGCAGCGTGGTAACACGGCGCCACCGGACCACCGGCCAGGGCGGGCGCGATGTCGGCGTAGAACCGCACCTCGCGTTCGTAGAGTCCCATCGCCAGGCCGGTCTGGCGGCTGTTGGGGTCGGTCGCGGCGACCTTCAACACGACCGACGCGGGACCGGCTGCTCCCTCGGCATAGGTCACAGCCACCCGGTAGCACTCGCTCATCTGCCCGGTGCCGATGCGCTCGAAACTGAATCCACTCACTGGGCCAGAGTCCAGCGCGGCGGTGAGCCACTCACAGGTCAGATCGTCGGGGCGTTCCAGTACGGCTGTCTGAGTCGGGTGCACACAGGCAACCTAGCAGTGTTCCGGATCACATATGACAGGTGTCAACTAATGGTGAGCCGCTTTGGCGTGCCCGTGGGTGCAGGCGTCGGGCGGGGTGGCCGGCACATCCAGTGCGGGGTTACGGTCGAAAAACCCGAAGGGCTTGAGCCAGAACGACACCACGTCCACGGGCATCACCGGCCAGTCCTCCGGCCGGGTGATGTGGTGGATGCCGAAGACGTACCAGAGCACGACGTCGGTGTTGTCGATCGAGCGGTTGGCCTTGGTCCACTCCCCCAGCCCGGTATCGGTGACCGACTGGTTGACGAACTCACCGGCCGGCCAGCGTTCGTCCGGCCGGTTCGGTGTCACCCACAGGGTGTGGCCGATGACGTTGGCGCGCTGCAGCACCGGGGAGGACGGATCGAACATCGCCGGGATCGCCCCGGTGGGCACGAGTTTGTACGACGGATGCGCGCCCAGACCGTTGACGACGTTGGTGTTGACCACCTTCCAGGCCCGTTGGCTGGCGAAGTTGACGTCCTGCATCCCTTCCTGTTCGGTGCGCAGGGCTTGGTTGCGCACCACCAGCGACAGTCCGTGTGGGTTGTCCGGGCCGATCGGCTCGGCGTAGGACTCGGTCATGTAGACCGTGTTGTCGGTGCCGTCGACGTCCAGGTCGAGCCGGGCGATCAGGAAATGCTGATGGAACGGCGCATAGGTCCGCTCGTCGACCAGCGTGCCGTTCTTGGGTGTCGGCCCGGCCGGAAACGGTGTGGTGACCATGATCCCGGTGGCCCGGACTTCGCACTCGATGCTGCCGTCCTGATAGAGCCGCCAGTACACCAGGTACTCGTAATTGGCGACGGTCACGTGGAACGACAGGGTGAGCCGGCGCATCCGGCGCACCTCGGCACCGGCGTCATGGTCGACGTGCTTCCACAGCACGGCGTTGTCTTCCTCGTGGATACAGATCGCGTTGGTGATGGTGTACGGCTCGCCCGTGCTGTCGTGCAGAACCGCGTCCAGATAACGGATCTCGCCAAGACAGTCACAGCCGAGCTCAAGGGAGGTGGTCATGAAGCCCAGTCCCCACTCCCCGATGTCGAAGGCGGTGCGGCGGTAGTGATCGACCGAGGAATCCCGGTACGGCACCACCATCTCAGCAAAGGACATCCGGTGCGCCACAGAACGTTCCGTCTCACCGTCGCGGTAGCGCACGGTGTGCAGCGTCATGCCCTCACGATGGTTGAACCCCACCCGCAACGACCAGTTCTGCCACTGCAGCAGGTTGCCGTCCAACGTGAACGACGGCCCGTCGGGTTGGGTGATGTTCAGCGGCTTGAGCGGCTCGCGCCGTGAGGCGGCCCGGATCCGCTCGGGGATGTGATGCGGTACGTATTCACCCATCACGTCGGGCATCTCGGCGCTGCCGTCGTCTTCGACCCGCAACACCTCCATGGTGTTGACGTCGATGACGCAGTGCAGACCGCTGATCTGGTGGGCGTACGGATTGGCCCCGGCAGCCTTCTTGTACCAGGTGTCCGACCAGCCGAGCCGGCGCTCCCGGTACTCCGGTGGGGCGACGGCATCCCCGTAGGTCCAGGTGTCCATGAACACGTTGTCCAGATCGGTGATACCGCGTCGCGACAACGCGGCGATCACGTCGGGATGGCGCCGCAGTACCTCGTCGCATTCGACGAACTCGTCGACGGTGAAGTTGGCCTGCACGCCTGGGACGTGATCGAAGTTCTCGACCCTGTCCTCGGTCAGTGACACCACGCCCTTGTAGGTGGCGTTGGCCGATCGGTCCAGACAGATCACTGCGGCCCGGCGGGCCGGCACCGTGCCGCCGGCGTCGAAAGCCGCCAGTTCGGCCTTGGTCGGCTCGACGAGTTCCACCGAGGTCACCCGCCAGCCGCGGGCGACCCCCTGCTCACGCCGCAATATCGCTGCCACCGCGCGGAACTCGTCGGCAGACAGCGGATCCAGAGGATGCTCCACGTGACCACGCAACCACACCCGAGCGCGTCCCGGCGGCGAAATCACCGAGAGCCGCCCGCGCACACGTCAGGACTCGGCGAGCGTGAACCCTTCCCAGGCCTGCCGCCGCTCGGCTCGGGGGTCGTATTCCACGCGCGGCCGTCGGTCGAACACCAACACCGACCGCTTGTCGCGGTCATAGGCCGGCCAGCCGGGCCCGGGTGCACCGGTCTGGCTGAATTCCCGCCACCGCCGCTGCACATCCCGGCTGACCCGTCGAGCGGTTCTGCGGTCACCCACTGCGGTCAGCAGTGCACCGTAGGTCGTGTGGTACGTGTCGAACACGGCGAGCAGTTCCATGGCATGTGTGGCGCCCAGCCCCGCCCAGTGCAGGGTGCGCGGCGCGTAGTCGTACCGATACACATAGGTGGGCGCATGCCTGCTGTGCGCCTCGGCGATCTGCCAGGTCGCCGAGGCGAACGCGAAGTCACCGCCGAGCCGCACGCAGGCGGCGCTGCTCGGGTAGTCCGGATAGGCCGCCATGATCCGCCGACGATCCTCGGGATCGGTACCGGCGAACAGCTTTTCGATCATCGGCTCGTTGGTCGGCAACAACGGCATGAACCGGGTGAAAAGCCGACCCTCGTCGGCGTTGTTGCCGACGATCAGCGGCACCCGGTGTGCAGTGCCGTCGGCCATCGCCGTCACGGGATCGACCGGCAGGTATTCGGTGCCGAACGTCGGACCGACCGGAAACGCCCCCGGCATGTCGGTCTGGCCGCGCATGATCAACGTTTCCAGCGCGCGGCCCAATTCGGCCGGACGGGCCGTCATCAATGCCGCGGCCGCCGGGCCCCCCGCCGGACTGACCAGTTGGGCAAGCTGGTCGGCGAGCCGGGCGGCCACGGCCGCCGAGCTGATCATCCCGCTGGCCGGGCTCTGCGAGATCACCCGAGCGAACAGGCCTTTGGCCTCGGGCACCGCGAGCAGGGTGGCGACGGCATGCGCGCCCGCACTCTCGCCGAAGATCGTGACGTTCTGCGGATCGCCACCGAACACCGCGATGTTGTCGCGTACCCAACGCAGGGCCAACACCAGATCCCGCAGGAACAGATTGTCGTCGATCGGGTGCTCCGGGGTCGACAACGACGACAGCTCGACACACCCGAGCATGCCGAGCCGGTAGTTGACCGAGACGAAGACACAGCCGCGACGGGCCAGCGCGGCCCCGTCATAGATGGGAGTCGCCGAACTGCCCATGATGTAGCCACCACCGTGGACGAAGAACATCACCGGCAACGGATCCTGGGACGGTTTCTCCGGGGCCACCACGTTGAGCGTCAGGCAGTCCTCACCCATCGGCTGGTACTTCCCCACGCCGACGAGGGTGTAGCGGCGTTGCTGGGGGGCGCAGTACCCGAACCCGTGGCAATAACGGACGCCGGGCCAGGGCTGCGCCGGCTCAGGCGCCCGGAACCGCAGGGGACCCACCGGCGGTTTGGCGTAAGGGATGGAGCGCCAACGATGTACGCCGTCGCGCGTGAAGCCTTCGACGATGCCGGCGTTGATCTTTGCCCGGACAGTACGTTCGTGCATGAACCGACCGTATCTAACGACGGCCGCGGCGGCGGGCAGGCACTGGGCGTGCCACGCGCCCGCTAGCCTTGCGGGTATGCGCATCGCTGTGACCGTCGGGGCTGCTGTGCTGTTGGTGGCCTGCTCGCCGGGAGGAGGGGACGAGTCCCAGCCGACCTCGCATCCCCGAATGTCGGCTCCTGCCAATGCCTCACCGACCAAGAGCGCCAAGCCGACCCCGACCACCACCTCTCCGCTGCCCACCACGGCACCCGCCCCGGGAACACCGATGAGCCGGGTGATCAAGTGGGTCGAAGCGGGCACCTCGGCCGATCCGGCCGGTTTCCACACCGCCACCCGCGACGGGCAGCCCACCGATCTCGGCGACGACATCGCGTTCGTCGCCCCGTCGGGCTCGGCCCGCTGCGCCACCGACAAGAACCTCGGCGGCCAACTGGCCTGCCTGATCCATGCCGACGGCCTGCCGTCGAAACCCTCCGACGTCGAGGGCCAGTGGATTCCGGGCTGGGTGGATTTCGCCGGCGAGACGGTCGATATCGGCTCGCTGCACGGGGATCCGGGCCGGTTCGGCTACGGCGACGGGGCGGAACTGACCGCAGGCGAATCACTGGCCTTCGGTGACTACCGCTGCCGCGCGGACGCCACCACACTGGTGTGCGTCAACTACGCGCATCAGTCGGCGATCCTGGTGAACTCCTCGGGTGTCGAGCCGCTCGGTTGTCTCAAGCCGGTGCCGCCGCCGGTGGGCGTCGGGCGCCAGCTCAGCTGTCCGCCCGATTAACGCCAGCCGTCAGCCGCCTTCGCCGCCTCCAGCAGCGCGTCACACAACTGGCGCAGCTCGTCGGTGTCCGCGCCCTCGTCGACCGCGATGGCGACGTCCTCGGCCGCGCACCTGACCTGGTACACCCGATCGGCCAACTGCGCCGCCTCGTCGGCGGACAGCACCACCGAATCCGGGGCCAACGAGGTGCCCTTGACCATGGCGCGCTGCTCATAGGCGCGTTGCCGGCACGACTGCCGGCAGTACTGACGACGGCGCCCCATCTGTGCGTCGGCGACCTCTCGCCCGCACCACCGACACGGTTGCGGACGGTCGCGTCTGCGGTTCCCGGTCGTCATGGGTCAAGACTGTAGACGGACGTGCTCTGTGATCGGCGTATCATGGACGGTCGAGTCGGGAACTTGGCAACGCCGTGCAGCGTTGAGATATCCGGACCAAATCGCCTGATAAGGAGTGTTGACGATGGCTGATCGCGTCTTGAGAGGCAGTCGCCTCGGAGCTGTGAGCTACGAGACCGACCGCAACCATGACCTGGCTCCGCGTCAGGTCGCGCGCTACCGCACCGAGAACGGTGAAGAGTTCGACGTCCCGTTCGCCGACGACGCCGAGATCCCCGGCACCTGGCTGTGCCGCAACGGTCTCGAGGGCACCCTCATCGAAGGGGACGTGCCGGAGCCCAAGAAGGTCAAGCCGCCGCGTACCCACTGGGACATGCTGCTGGAACGGCGCTCCGTCGAGGAGCTCGAAGAGCTGCTCAAGGAGCGGCTCGACCTGATCAAGACCAAGCGTCGCGGTAGCTGAACCGTCAAAAAACCGCGAGCGGGCACGCACGTGCCGGCTCGCGGTTTTTTGTGTCTCAGCGCACGACGCCCCGGGCGCGGTCCAGGCGGCCGCGAATACCCCACTCGGCAACCTTGAACATCGCCTCGCGGATGTTGGAACCACTCATCTTCGACACGCCGAGCTCACGTTCGGTGAACGTAATGGGCACCTCGACGACGTTGAACCCGTTGTTGATGGCGCGCCAGGTCAGGTCGATCTGGAAGCAGTAGCCCTTGGAATCGACCGCGGACAGGTCGATCTTCTCCAGCACCTCACGTCGGTAGGCGCGGTACCCGGCGGTGATGTCGTGAATGCCGACGCCCAGAAGGAGCCGGGAGTAGGTGTTGGCGGTCTTTGACAGGACCAACCGCCGCACCGGCCAGTTGCGTACCGTGCCGCCGGGCACATACCGCGAGCCGATCGCCAGATCCGCGCCCGCGTCGACGGCGTCCAGCAGCCGGTTCAGCTCCTCAGGGGCATGGCTACCGTCGGCGTCCATCTCGACCAGCACCGCGTAGCCCCGGCCCAAACCCCAGGCGAAGCCGGCCAGATAGGCCGCACCCAGGCCCGCTTTACTGGTCCGGTGCATGACGTGCACTCGGTCCGGATCGGCCAGCGCCAACTCGTCGGCCAGCTGGCCGGTGCCGTCGGGGCTGCCGTCGTCGACGACCAGGATGTGCACCTCGGGGTTGGCGTGATGCACCCGTCCGACGATCAACGGCAGGTTCTCCCGCTCGTTGTACGTGGGAATGATCACCAGGGCGCGCTGACTGGGGCGTTCACCATCCTGGCGAGGGCTGGATCCCCCGTGTGCACGCGCTCCGTCACCAGGGACTGTCATGTGACTCCTTCATCGTCGCGGGCCCTCGCCGGTGCGACGCCTCAACATTCTTTGCACGAACCCTCCATTGTGCAGCATGGAAATGACCAATGCCGCCCCGACTGCTCCCAGCCCGACCGTGACCAGTACCACTTGGAGGACCGGTCCCCACTCGGTGGCCGGCGTCAGCCCGGTTTTCAACCTGATCTGACTGTCCAGATAGGCGGGCTGGAAAAACTCTGTGCGGGCCAGCGCGCGCCCGTCCGGGGCGATCACCGCGCTGATTCCGGTGGTCCCGGCGACGACGACGTACCGATCGTGCTCGACGGCCCGCAGCTTGCCGAACGCCAATTGCTGAGCGCTCATGTTCTCGTCGAACGTGGCGTTGTTGGTCGGAACCGTCAGCAACTGGGCGCCGCTACGGACCGCTTCCCGCGCGGCCCGATCGAAGATCACTTCCCAGCACGTGGTCACGCCGATCGGCACCCCGGCGGCATGCACGACGCCGTTGCCCTCCCCGGGCACGAAATAGCCGGCCCGATCCGCATACGACGACAGATGCTTGAAGAAATCACGCCAGGGCAGGTACTCGCCGAACGGCTGCACGATCTTCTTGTCATGCCGCTCGCCGGGCCCGTGATCGGGATCCCACACGATCACGGTGTTGGTGGCCACCGGGTTGTCCGGGGTGTAACCGTCGGCCTTGGTGACAGTGCCCACCAGGATCGGCGCACCGATGGCATCGGCTGCCGCGGTGATCTGGGCGGCGGCATCGGCATTGGCCATGGGATCGATGTCGGACGCGTTCTCGGGCCAGACCACGAACATGGGCTGGGCGGCTTTCCCGGCGCGCACATCGTCGGCCAGTCTCTGCGTCTCGGCCACATGGTTGTCCAGCACCGCACGGCGCTGGGCGTTGAAATCGAGGCCCAGCCGCGGCACGTTGCCCTGGACGGCGGCCACGGTGACCGTCTGTTCGTCGCCCGCGCCGATGCCGGAATGGCGGACCTGTGGCCACAGCAGTGCGGTGCCCAACAGCACCACGGTGATGCTCAGGCCGGGCATCATCACCGCAGGAGCCGGGAAGCCCGGTTTGTGTCCGTGCCGCCACCACCGGACGATCTCCAGCACCAGCAGCGTCGCGCTGAACCCGATCAGCGCCACCGCGAAAGACAGCAGCGGTGCGCCGCCGAGACGGGCGATCGGCAGCAGTGGTCCGTTCGTCTGGCCGAAACCGACCACGCCCCAAGGGAATCCGCCGAACGGGACGCTCGACTTGAGCCATTCCTGCGCCACCCACAGCGCGGCGAACCACACTGGCCAACCGGGCAACGCTCTGACTACTACCGCAGACAGTCCGAACAACCCGCAGAACAGGGCTTGCACCACGGCCAGCGCCAGCCAGGGCACCGCGCCCACAAAGCTGGCGATCCACGGCAGCAGCGGGATATAGAACGCCAGGCCGAAGAGGAACCCGTAGCCGAAACCACCGGCGCGGGTGGTGGACCGCAGGGTCAGTACCCAGCCGAGCAGGGCCACGCCGACGACGGCCGCCCACCACCAGCCGGTGGGCGGGTAACTCAGGCACATCGCCAGCCCGCCACCCACGGCGGCGGACAGCTGTGCCCATCGCGCGGCTGCGGCCCGACCGAATCGCGAGGCCCGCACCGTCAGTGCCGACCAGCGGTCCGGTGTGCCGTCCACGGTCAGGCGTACGCCGCGATCGTCGGGCTCGTCGTCGGGATCCATGTCGGCCACGGGGTCACCGGTGGCGCCTTCGTCCAACTCGTCGAAGGCCTCGTCATCAAGCTCATCGAGCTCGGCAAGCTCGTCGTCCTCGATCGCCGGAATGACGTCGGTGGTCTCGGTCGGGCGCGGCCGCCCGAAACCGTCGAGCCGCGAGCGGCCGGATCTGCCTCGGGGACGGTCACTGCCCATGGATCACCACACCCCGGTGAACCGTCTGACGGCAGCGCGGCAGTTCCGCGTCGGCGGACAGCCGTGGCAAGGCCGGCACCCGCGAGCGTGGATCGGTGGACCAACGTTGGACCGCGTTGGCCGGGGCGCTGACCTCCAGCTGTTCGGCATCCCATACCGCGTAGCTGGCCGGGGCGCCGGGAACCAGAGTGCCGCTGACCCCATCGCGCACACCGCACGCGCGCCAGCCACCACGGGTGGCCGCGGCGAACGCCGCACGCGCGGAGATCGCACTGCCCGCGCTGCGGTGCGAAATCGCCGCCCGCACGGTCTGCCAGGGATTCATGCTGGTGACCGGGCTGTCGGAGCCGAACGCGAGAGGCACACCTTCGGAGGCTAACAGCGCAAACGGGTTGAGCCGATGCGCTCGATCAAGCCCGAGACGCTGGGCGTACATGCCCTCGTCACCGCCCCACAAGGCATCGAAATTGGGTTGCACGCTGGCCGCCACACCCCAGGCGCCCAACTGGGCGGCCTGCGTCGCCTCGACCATCTCCAGGTGCTCGAGGCGGTGGCCGCAGCGCGCCACGGCCGGTGCGCCCAGCTGGGACACCACGGTCGCGAGCCCGTCGACGACGGCCGATACAGCGGCATCGCCGATCACATGGAATCCAGCGGGGATCCCGGCCTCGGTGCAGGCTTGCAGATGTGTGGTGATGGCCTCGACGTCCAGGTACGTGTTGCCGCAGGTGTCCGGCGCGTCGTGATAGGGCGCGTGCAGCCAGGCCGTGCGGGAGCCGAGGGCACCGTCGACGAACAGGTCCCCGGCCAGGCCGCGGGCCCCGGTCTCGGCGATCAGATGACGCGCGTGCTCGGCATCGGTGGCCGGCTCACCCCAGTAGCCGATGACCTCCACGCCATGCTGCAGTGCGTTCAGTTCCTGCCAGTCCAGCAGGCCGCCGATCTGAGGTCCGGCGCACTCGTGGACCGCGGCGATACCCAACCCGGCCGCGTGGTCGAGGGCCGCGAGGCGCGCCCGGTTGCGCTGTTGCGGAGTCAGCTGTTCGCGCGCGGCCGCGCGCACCAGGTGATGCGCGTCGGCGGTGAGCGGACGTTGGGGATCGAACCCGGCGGCATCTGCCAGGGCGGGCACCAGCCGGCGAAGCGCGGTGGTCGTGGCAGCCGAATGCACATCCACCCGGGCCAGATAACCGGGCCGATCCCCCAGCACCGCATCGAGATCCGCGGTACTCGGCCCGGTGCGCTCGGGCCAGCCGGACTCGTCCCAGCCGTGTCCCCACACCGGGCCCTCGGGGTGTTCACGTGCGTACTCACCGACCAGCTGCAGACAGTGCTGCAGGGAGATGGCCCCACGCAGATCCAGACCGTTCAAGTTCAGCCCGGTGGCCGTCAGATGCACGTGACTGTCGACGAACGCCGGGGCGACGAAACCGCCGTCGAGGTCGATGATCTCGGCGCCCGGGAACTCCGAGCGGCCGACGTCATCGCTTCCCAGCCATGCCACTACTCCGTCGCGCACGGCCAATGCGGTCGCGTCGGGGTAGCTGGGGCTGTGGATACGCCCGTTGATCAGAAGTGTGGTCAAGCTCTTTCGGGTGGCGGTTAGGCCTTGGGAGGCAGGCGGTATCGGTCCGCTTCCCTGGCGTCGGTTACGTCGATGACTTCGCCGTCAATGTAGTCGCCCGCGCCGCGTCGATAAGCGGCGGTACCGGTGGACCGGCCGAAACCCGCGGGCGCGGTGATGATGAGCGGCACCCGTCGGGCAACCAGCCCGGCCAGCATCGGCCGAGCGACCGTCCGGGTCGGTGGCAAGAGAAGCAAGACGCCCGCGACCGAACTGGCCAGACCCGGGACGACCACCAAGATGGTGCCCAGCGCGACCAGCAGACTGTCGGACACGGCGCCGCGGGACTCGGTCACACCGCCGGACAGGCCGGCCTGCAGCCGACGGAGCTGCCGTTTGAGCTGCGACCCCGCCAGCGCCAGACCGACGGCGAACGTCGCTGCGAGCACCAGGACCGTCCACCCGAAACCGATCGTCGCGGTCAGCGCGACGACAACCGCCATCTCGATGACGGCGTAGATGAGGAACAGCCGCATAGCCATGTCGGATCAACGATTCGACGGCCGGTTCGGTTCCGGCTCAGTTCCCCGGTTTGAGCAGGATCGAAACATTGTTCTGCATGCCACCGCGCAGCTTGGAGAAGACGTTGAAGGTCTTGCCGAGCAGGCCGTAGCGCTTGCCGATCGCGTCATACGTCGCGCCGTTGGCCGATTTGGGCAGGATCTCGGCGATAGCGTCGACCGCCTCACTCTTCTGATTGCCGCGCACATCACACACCGCGACGGTGACCCGAGAGGTGTTGCGGATCCGCTTGACCTTCCAGGACTTCTCCTGAGTGATCACGACCAGTCCGTCCGGAGATGGCGCGGCCCAGATCGCGGTCGGCTTGGGCCTGCCGTCTTTCGTGAAGGTGGTCAGCAGAACGTAATCGGCCTTGGCGACATCGGCGAAGGTGAGAGCCATGCTGCCCAATCTAAGCCAACAAGTCGCGGGCGCTGACGCTGCGAACAGGCCGCTAATGTGCGAGACCGGTGCGCCCTAGTCGCAGAGTCAGCGCGGTCAGCCCTCGAGCTCGCCTTCTGTCTCCAACAGCACCTGCCGCAACCCGTCGAGGGTGGCCTGCTCGGGTTGGGCCCACATGCCACGGCCGGCTGCTTCCAGCAGACGCTCGGCCATGCCGTGCAACGCCCATGGGTTGGATTCGGACATGAACTTGCGGTTCTCGTCGTCGAGCACGTATTCCGCCGAGAGCCGCTCGTACATCCAGTCGGCCATCACATGCGCGGTGGCGTCATAGCCGAACAGGTAGTCGACGGTGGCCGCCATCTCGAAGGCGCCCTTGTAGCCGTGCCGGCGCATCGCGGTGATCCAGCGCGGGTTGACCACCCGAGCCCGGAAGACGCGGTTGGTCTCCTCCGACAGCGTGCGGGTGCGCACGGCATCGGGGCGGGTGTTGTCACCGATGTAGGCCGCCGGCGCCTGGCCGGTCAGCGCCCGCACGGTGGCCACCATCCCGCCGTGGTACTGGAAGTAGTCGTCGGAGTCGGCGATGTCGTGTTCGCGGGTGTCGGTGTTCTTGGCGGCCACCGCGATTCGACGGTAGGCCCGGTTCATGTCGTCACTGGCGGCGACTCCGTCCAGGCCGCGGCCGTAGGCGAAGCCGCCCCAGGCGGTGTACACCTCGGCCAGATCGGCGTCATCGCGCCAGTTGCGGCTGTCGATCAACTGCAGCAGGCCCGCACCGTAGGTTCCCGGCTTGGAGCCGAAGATCCTTGTGGTGGCCCGCCTTTGATCACCGTGTTCGGCCAGGTCGGCCTGGGCGTGGGCGCGCACGTAGTTGTTCTCGGCCGGCTCGTCGAGTCCGGCCACCAGTGCCACCGCATCGTCGAGCATGGTGACCACGTGCGGGAAGGCGTCGCGGAAGAAGCCGGAGATGCGCACCGTGACATCGATGCGCGGACGACCGAGTTCGGCCAGGTCGATCGGCTCCAGGTTCACCACCCGACGCGAGGCGTCGTCCCAGACCGGCCGCACGCCCAGCAGGGCAAGCACTTCGGCGATGTCGTCACCGGCGGTACGCATGGCCGAGGTTCCCCACACCGAGAGGCCGACCGACTGCGGCCACCGGCCGTAGTCGGTCCGGTAGCGGTCGAGGAGTGAATCCGCCATCGCCACACCGGTTTCCCAGGCCAGCCGCGACGGGACCGCCTTGGGGTCTACCGAGTAGAAGTTGCGGCCGGTGGGCAACACGTTGACCAGTCCGCGCAACGGCGAACCGGACGGACCCGAGGCGATGAAGCCGCCGGCCAGGGCACGCAGCACCTGGTCGATCTCACCGTCGGTGCCCGCCAGCCGGGGCACCACCTCCGTGGCGGCGAACCGCAGGATGCGCGCGATCTCGGGGTTGTCGGTGAGCTCGTCGACAGTGCTTGCGTCCCAACCGGTTTTCTGCAACGCAGCGACCAGTTCGCGGGCGCCGGCCTCGGCGGCGTCGACGGCTGCGCGGTCGTCACTACCGTCCTCGGCCAGGCCCAGTGCCTGCCGCAGGCCGGGTACCGTCTGCTCGCCGCCGAACAGCTGGCGAGCCCGTAGGATGGCCAGCACCAGGTCGAGTTCGCCGTCTCCGGTGGGCTTCTGCCCCAGCACGTGCAGGCCATCGCGGATCTGGACGTCCTTGATCTCGCACAGCCAGCCGTCGACGTGCAACAGCATGTCGTCGAAGGATTCCTCGTCGGGACGGTCTTCCAACCCCAGGTCGTGATCCATCTTGGCGGCGCGCATCAGCGTCCAGATCTGCTGGCGGATGGCCGGCAGTTTGCCGGGATCCAGCGCCGACACCGTGGAGTGTTCGTCGAGCAACTGCTCGAGTTTGGCGATGTCGCCATAGGTTTCGGCACGCGCCATCGGTGGGATGAGGTGATCGATGAGGGTGGCGTGGGCCCGGCGCTTGGCCTGAGTGCCCTCCCCCGGATCGTTGACGAGGAACGGGTAGATGAGCGGCAGGTCGCCGAGGGCCGCATCGGTGCCGCAGACCGCGCTCATGCCGAGCGTCTTGCCTGGCAGCCATTCCAGGTTGCCGTGCTTGCCCAGGTGCACCACGGCATCCGCGCCAAAGGACCCCGGGAACGACGAGTCCAGCCAGCGGTAGGCGGCCAGGTAGTGGTGGCTGGGCGGCAGATCGGGATCGTGGTAGATCGCCACCGGGTTCTCCCCGAAGCCGCGCGGCGGTTGCACGATCAGCACCACATTGCCGGCCTGGATGGCGGCGATGACGATCTCGCCGTCGGGGTCCCGGCTGCGGTCGACGAACAGCTCACCCGGCGGCGGGCCCCAGTGTTGCGCCACGGCGTCGGCGAGTTCGGCAGGCAGGGTGGCGAACCAGGCGCGATAGTCCTTGGCCGGCACCCGAATCGGGTTGGCGGCCAGCGCCTCGTCGGTCAACCAGTCCGGGTCTTGTCCACCGCGTTCGATCAGCGAGTGGATCAAGGCGTCACCGTCACCTGAGTCGACGATCGTGGCGAGATCACCGGGTGTGGCCGCCTCGCCGATGTCGTAACCGGCCTCGCGCATGGCGCGCAGCAGCGCGACAGCGCTGGCCGGAGTGTCCAGGCCGACGGCGTTGCCGATGCGGGCATGCTTGGTGGGGTAGGCCGAAAACACCAGGGCGACACGTTTTTCCGCGGTCGGGATGGCCCGCAGCCGGGCGTGTCGGACGGCCAGGCCGGCCACCCGCGCGCAGCGTTCGGGATCGGCGACGTAGGAGATCAGGCCTTCGGCGTCGATCTCCTTGAACGAGAACGGGACCGTGATGATGCGTCCGTCGAACTCGGGAACGGCGACCTGGGTGGCGACGTCCAACGGGGACATGCCGTCGTCGTTATCCGACCATTGGTCGCGCGAACTGGTCAGGCAGAGGCCTTGCAGAATCGGAATGTCCAGTGCGGCAAGGTGAGCGACGTTCCAGGAATCGTCGCTACCTCCCGCGCCGACGGCCGCCGGGGTGGCACCTCCGGCCGCGAGCACCGTGGTGATCAGGGCGTCGGCCGTGCCGAGCAGCTCGAGGAGTTCGGGTTCGGCGGTACGCAGTGAGGCACAGAACACGGGCAGTGCCCGGCCGCCAGCCTGCTCGATCGCGTCGCACAGCGCCTCGACGTAGGCGGTGTTGCCGGCGAGCTGCTGGGCGCGGTAGTAGAGCACGGCGACCGTGGGCCCGCCTGCCGGGGCCGCGGCGGGCCGCTCCAGCACTCCCCAACTCGGGGTGGTCACCGGAGCGGCGAAGCCGAATCCGGTCATCAGTAGCGTGTCGGACAGGAAGGCGTGCAGGTTCGTCAGGTTTTCCAGGCCGCCCTGGGCCAGGTAGATGTGGGTCTGCAGAGCGGCGCCCTGCGGGGCGGTCGAATGCCCCATCAACTCGGCATCGGGTGACTGTTCACCACTGACCACCACGGTCGGCAGGCCGCTGGCCACCACGGTGTCGATGCCGTCCTGCCAGGCCCGGTAGCCACCGAGGATCCGGATCACCGCAATGTCGGCACCGTCGAGAAGTTCCTCAAGTTCGCCACTGACCAGTCGCGACGGGTTGGCCCAGCGGTAGCGAGCCCCGCTGGCCCGCGCGGTGATCAGATCGGTGTCCGAGGTCGACAAGAGCAGGACAGTAGGAGCTTGCACCCCCCATTCGTACCGCACCGGCCACCCGATCGGGTGGCCGGTGCGGCACCGGGCCGTCAGGTTCAGGGCTGGGTTTCCCCGAAGCGGTCGTGCCAGGACTGCCGGTACGGCAGGCCGGCCCCCGCGACGAGCGCCAGGACGAACACCGCGAATCCACCGAAGGCGAGCATGGTTGCTCCTTTCGCCAGAGGCTCTGATCAAGATTTCGATTTCCCGGTACCGGTGGTCCCGGGTATGCCCCTAAAAGGTACGTCCGGTGACCCGAAATCGGGCCGATCTGTAAGCGACCGAACAGCTTTCCGAACCAGTGACCGATGTCACAGCACGGGGCGAAAGTAGGATGGACGGCGTTATGACGAGGACCCGCGACCAGGATGCCTGCCCGGGCGCACTCACGGTGCACCAGGCCGCCGACGGCGCCCTGATCCGGGTTCGGCTGCCCGGCGGGATGATCACGCCCGGCCAACTGGTCGCCGTGGCCGAGGTGGCCGAGCAATTCGGTTCTCCGGCAATGGAACTTACATCCAGAGGCAACGTCCAGATCCGAGCGGTCAGCGATACCGGCGCGGCGGCCTCCGCATTGGCCGAGGCCGGCCTACTGCCGTCACCGACGCATGAGCGGGCCCGCAATATCGTGGCCTCGCCGTTGTCCGGCCGGCACGGGGGCCTCACCGACATCCGGCCTCTGATCTCCGCACTCGACCAGGCCATCCAGGCCGATCCCGCGCTGGCGGCATTGCCCGGCCGGTTCTGGTTCAGCCTGGACGACGGCCGCGGTGACGTGTCGGGGATCGATGCCGATGCCGGTGTGCACGCGCACGACGACGGCACCTTCGCGCTGCTGTTGGCCGGACGCGACACCGGGGTACGCCTGGACACCGGCGATGTCGTAGAGACCCTGATCGACATCGCCCGCAGGTTCGTCGCCATCCGCGGCAAAGCTTGGCGGACAACCGAACTCGACGACCCCACGATACTGCTGGAGGGGCTCGCACCCACCGCCCCGGCCGGGGCCACCTGGCCGCCGACCCTGACCCCGCCGGTCGGTTGGATCGAGCAGCGGGATGGGCGGGTGGCACTGGGGGCCGCCGTGGCGCTGGGTGTGCTGCAGGCCCGCGTCGCCCATTTCCTGGCCGTGATCGAGACCCCGCTGATCATCACACCCTGGCGCTCGGTGCTGGTGTGTGACGTCTCCGAGGGCGTAGCGGACACCGCGTTGCGCGTGCTCGCGCCGCTGGGTCTGGTGTTCGACGAGGCTTCGCCCTGGCTTCGGATCAGCGCCTGCACCGGTAGCCCCGGATGCGCCAAGGCGGCGGCGGATGTCCGGGCCGACGCCGCCGAGGCGATCGACACTCCCTCCGACGCCCACCGGCATTTCGTCGGCTGCGACCGGGCCTGTGGCAGCCCGCCCGAGGCCGAGGTGCTGATCGCCGGCGAGGACGGATACCGGCTCCGCATCGCGCCCGCGAGGAGCAAGACCACTTGAGCTCCCATTAGGGTGTTCGGGTGCTCGACTACATCCGTGACGCAGCCGAGATCTATCGGCAGTCGTTCGCGACGATCCGTGCCGAAGCGAATCTGTCGCGATTCCCCGAAGATGTGTCGCGGGTGGTGGTTCGGCTGATCCACACCTGCGGTCAGGTGGATGTCGCCGATCACGTGGCCTACCGCGACGACGTCGTCAGCCGAACCCATGCCGCGCTGGCGGCCGGCGCGCCCGTGTTGTGCGATTCGTCGATGGTCGCGGCGGGCATCACGCGTTCCCGGCTGCCTGCCGACAACGAAGTCGTGTCGCTGGTGGCCGATCCCCGGGCTCCCGAGCTGGCCGCCAAACTCGGCAGCACCCGCTCCGCGGCGGCGGTCGACCTGTGGGCGGACCGCCTCGGTGGCGCCGTGGTTGCCATCGGTAACGCGCCGACGGCACTGTTCCGCCTGCTGGAATTGCTCGACGAAGGTGCCCCGATGCCGGCAGCGGTGCTGGGCGGGCCCGTCGGCTTCGTCGGATCCGCCCAGTCCAAGCAGGAGCTGATCGAGCGGCCACGCGGAATGTCCTACCTGGTGGTGACCGGCCGGCGCGGTGGCAGCGCCATGGCCGCGGCCGCCGTCAATGCGATTGCGAGTGAACGCGAGTGACTGTGCAGGACCAGCCACAAGACAAACAAGGCACCCTCTACGGCGTCGGCCTGGGCCCGGGCGATCCAGAACTCGTCACGGTCAAGGCAGCCCGGCTCATCGGGGCCGCCGACGTGGTGGCCTACCACAGCGCCAAACACGGGCACAGCATCGCCAGGGGCATCGCCGAGCCGTATCTGCGGGCCGGCCAGCTCGAAGAACATTTGGTCTACCCCGTCACCACCGAGACCACCGAGCATCCCGGCGGGTACGTCGGCGCGATGGAGGACTTCTACACCGCCGCTGCCGAGCGCATCGCCGCCCACTTGGAGGCCGGCCGGGACGTGGCTCTGCTGGCCGAGGGCGATCCACTGTTCTACAGCTCGTACATGCACATGCACACCCGGCTGACCGAACGGTTCGACGCCGTCATCGTGCCCGGGGTCACCTCGGTCAGTGCGGCCTCGGCCGCCACCGGCACCCCGCTGGTGCAGGGCGATGACGTGCTGACCATCCTGCCCGGCACGCTGCCCACCGCCGAACTGGAGCGCCGGCTGGCCGACACCGACGCCGCGGTGGTGATGAAGCTGGGCCGGTCCTACACCCGGGTGCGGGAGGCGCTGTCGTCCACCGGGAGGCTGGATGAGGCGTACTACGTCGAGCGGGCCAGCACCGATCGGCAGCGGGTGTCCCCCGCCGGCGAGGTCAGTGGTGAGGCCAAGGTGCCGTACTTCTCGCTGGCGATGGTCCCGGGCCGCTCCCGGTCAGTGACGGCGCAGGGCAGCGTGGTGGTGGTCGGGCTCGGGCCCGGTGACTCGGACTGGATGACCCCGCAAACCCGTCGCGAGCTGGCCGCCGCCACCGATCTGATCGGCTATGGCCCGTATCTCGACCGGGTCGGTGCCCGCGCCGGCCAGCATCACCACCCCAGCGACAACACCGACGAGCCGGCCCGCGCGCAGCTCGCCTGCAAGCTGGCCCAGCAGGGCCGCACCGTCGCCGTGGTGTCCTCGGGAGATCCAGGCGTGTTCGCCATGGCCACCGCGGTACTGGAGGAGGCCAAACTGTGGCCCGGTGTCGAGGTCCGGGTGATTCCGGCGATGACGGCAGCACAGGCGGTCGCCAGCCGGGTCGGGGCGCCCCTCGGCCACGACTACGCGGTGATCTCGCTGTCCGATCGGCTCAAGCCGTGGGAGGTGATCGCCGCCCGGCTCACCGCTGCGGCGAAGGCAGATCTGGCCCTGGCGATCTACAACCCGGCGTCGAAGACCAGGACCTGGCAGGTGGAGGCCATGCGCGAGCTGCTGCTCGAGTACCGCGATCCGAGCACGCCGGTGGTCGTCGGGCGCGCCGTGTCGGGTGCCGAGCCCGGACCCGGTGAACGGGTGAGCGTGGTGCGACTGGCCGATCTGGATCCGGCGCAGGTCGACATGCGGACCATGCTGATCATCGGCTCGTCGCAGACGCAGTGGTACACGGGGTCGGCGGCCGGCGACACAACCGAGGACCGGGTGTTCACCCCCCGCAACTACCCTGGCTGACACCGCTCTGACTCACGTCGATTTTTGTTGACTGCTGTCAGAAAGCCCGATAGTGTCCGGCGTCACACCCAATCGAGGGAGATCCGTGACATCACCGGGCGCACCCACGCGGTCACCGCTGGACCGTCGGCAACCGCAGCGCAGCGACCAACGTCGCGCTGCGATCCTCGCCGCGCTCGATGAACACTTGAAGCAGACCGGGTTCGACGCGCTCAACATCGCCGAGGTGGCCCGGCAGGCCGGGGTGGGACGCTCGGCCTTCTACTTCTATTTCGAGAACAAGGCCGCCGCGGTGGCCGCGTTGCTCGAACCCATGCACGAGGCGCTGTTGGCGGCCAACACGATCCTGGCCGACACTGCCCAACCACCGCGGTCTCGCGTCCGCGACACATTGGAGGCGGTGCTGCAGACCGCCGAGGATCACCGCTATCTGTTCCAGGCGATGTGGGAGGCCCGCGCAGCCAACAGCGCCGTGCGTGACATGTGGGACGAGGCCCGAGAGTCGTTCGTCCCCACGGTAGCCGCGGTGATCGCCGCCGAACGCGCCGACGGCCGCGCTCCCGACGGCCCCGACCCGCGGGTGCTGGCCAGCCTGCTGATGGAACTCAACGATCGACTGGTCGAACGAATCATCATCGGCGGGTCGCTGGCCCGTCACGAACTACTGGAAGGCGCAGAGGCGATGTGGATGGGCACGATCTACGGGACAGTGCAGTGACCGCCGCCGGATCGCTCCCGAGGTCCATTCCGAGCAAGCCTGACGAGGTGACCGCCGGATGGCTGTCGCAGATCCTGGGCGCCCACGTGGACACGGTGCACACCGCGCCGATCGGCACCGGCCAGACCGGCGCCACCTACCGGGTGTCGGTGACCTACCGCGGCGACAGCCACCTGCCGGCCACCTTCGCGATCAAACTGCCGTCGCAAGATGAGACCGTGCGCGACCGGGTCTCCATCGGTTACCGCTCAGAGCACGCCTTCTACACCAACGTCGCCGATCACGTGCAGATCCCGGTACCACACTGCCATCACTGCGAAATCGCCGGAGAGGGAGCCGATTTCGTCCTACTGCTAACCGACCTGGCGCCGGCCGAACAGGGCGACCAGATCGCCGGGTGCACGCCCGCCGAGGCCCACCTCGCGGTGCTGGCGCTCGCCGACCTGCACGGGCCGACCTGGGCCGACCCGCAATGGGCCAACTTTCCCGGTATCGCGATGCCCAAGCCGGAACCCGACTCCGCCAAGGGTTTCGGCGACGTCGCCAAGATGGCCGCCGACATCACGTTGGACAAGCTCGGGGCGCGCCTGAGCGCCGAGGACCAGGACACCCTGCGCACAGCGATGTCGGTCGTCACCCCCTGGCTGCTGGCCGAACCCGATCGATTCGCCATCCTGCACGGCGATTACCGACTGGACAACATGTTGTTCGACCCCGACCGCAGCCGGATCACCGTGGTGGACTGGCAGACGCTGGGGTCCGGCCTGCCGGCCCGCGATCTGTCCTACTTCACCGCGACCAGCCTGGATCCTGCGATCCGGGCCGCGGTGGAAGCCGACCTGGTCGGGGCGTACCACGACCGGTTACTGTCGCACGGCGTGACCGGCTACGACCGTGAAACATGTTGGCACGACTACCGTTTGGGCATGCTGCAAGCGCCGTTGATCACCGTGCTGGGCACGGCCTTCGCCACCTCCACCGAACGCGGTGACGACATGATGGTGGTGATGGCGCAGCGTGGCTGCCAGGCCATCCGCGAACTCGGCACGCTCGACCTGATCAGTATCTAGCCTCACAGGCGCTGCCCGCTCCTCCACGACTTCGAGCCACCATCATGTCTGTCGACCTGGGCACAGAAAGTCTTCGGTGTGGCACAGGCGGCGCGGGGTGACGACTTGCCCGCCTGTTAGCGACAATCGAGCGACAATCGCCACGCTGGTCACCATTTACCTCACTAAACCCATTGTCGCTCA
>NZ_LZJD01000060.1:0-37498 GCF_001666875.1 Mycobacterium sp. E802 | reverse complement strand
CATCATGGCGTCACGTTGTCACGGGGCACCGACAGCTACCGCGGCCGCGGCTTTCGAACGCCTATCCGATGTGCCCGGCTATTAGCGACAATTCAGCGACAATCGCCACATTGGCATCCCAGGCCTCGCCAAACACATTGTCGCTGAGCGGTTTTGCCTCTCACGTCGCACTGACCTCTTGGGCCTCATCTGCCCAGTGTCCGCATGCGAGCGACTCTGTCGCTGACAGCTGGGCACCCCAAAATCCGTGGCCCATGGGGCATTTGGTGGCTCAAGTGGCAGGAGCGATCACCGCCTTGTGGCCAGCGGTGCCTACGGTGTTCAGGAGGCGATTGTCGCTGAATTGTCGCTCTTAGTCGGGCACTTCGCCTACTGATTCCGTGCGCCGGCACACGCGTGAGCCGACATGCAGATACGCCCCGAACCGCACGGCGTCCCGGCACGAGACCTAGTCCCACATCCCGATCTCATCCAAGCGCGCGATGAGCCGTTGGGCGCCGTCGGTGAACTGGATTGCGTTGAGTTCGACCGCGGCCGGGGCGTCGCGCCGGCGCAGGGCATCGATCAGCTCGCGGTGGCTCTTGACGGCTGCGGTGCCCCACCCGGGATCTCTCGAATAGAGCTGGCCGGGCAGGTACCGCGCGACGTGCAGGAGGAACCACGCCAGCTTGATCCGGCCGCTGGCATGGTTGAAGGCCCGGTGGAAAGCGAACTCGGCGGAGGCAATGCCGTCCGGGTCACGCCGCTCGACGGCCGCCGCGAGCTCTGCATTGAGTTGCTCCAGCTCGTCGATCTCGGCCTCGGTGATGCGCACGGTGGCGGTGGCGGCAAGCTCGCGGGCGATGGTGGCCTGCAGCCAGAAGATGTCTTCGACGTCGGTACGAGTCAACGGCACCACGACGTGCCCGCGGTTCGGCTCCAGTTGCACCATGCCCTCACCGCGCAGGGTGCGCAGCGCCTCGCGGACCGGGGTGATGCTGACCCCGAGCGCCGCGGCAGTCTCGTCGAGACGGATGAATGTTCCGGGCCGTAAAACGCCCGTCATGATCTCGGCCCGAAGCTGGGCCGCCACCTCGTCGGAGAGCTGCTCGCGCTGTCCGACCCGGCGCTGCACAGCCGCTCTGGCAGGTGCGTTCATGAGATACCGGTCGCCTTTCTGATGGGCTTGTCGCCGAGGCGCCGAGGCCATAGTGTGACCGGGGCAACCCCATGTTTGATCAAATATCAACCTGATGCAACTCGATACCGATGGAGTACAGATCCGGTGACTGCCGAGCCGTTCCCCACTGAGCAGCCGTACCTGGCGCGTCGTCAGAACTGGGCCAACCAGCTGACGCGGCATGCACTGATGCAGCCCGACAAGACCGCGCTGCGGTTTCTCGGGCGCACCACCACGTGGCGCGAGCTCGACCACCGGGTGACCCGGCTGGCCGACGCCCTGAGCCGTCGCGGTGTCGGCTTCGGCGATCGAGTGCTGATCCTGATGCTCAATCGCCCGGAGTTCATCGAGGCGATGCTGGCCGCCATCAAACTGGGAGCGATCGCAGTGCCGGTCAACTTCCGGATGACCCCGCCGGAGGTGGCCTACCTCGTCAGCGACTGCGACGCGCACGTCCTGGTCACCGAGCCCGTGCTGGCCGGCGTCGCCACGGCGGTCCGCGACCTCGACGCCCGACTGACGAGCATCGTCGTGGCCGAGAGCGCCACCGAAGATGGTGTCCTGGGCTACGAGGACCTGATCTCCGAAGAAGGAGAATCCGCCCAACCGGTCGACATCCCCAGCGATGCCCCCGCGCTGATCATGTACACCTCGGGCACCACCGGCCGTCCCAAGGGCGCGGTGCTGACGCACGCCAACCTCGCCGGACAGGGCATGACCAATCTGTTCACCTCGGGCGTGGACATCAACAACGACGTCGGGTTCATCGGCGTCCCGTTGTTCCACATCGCCGGCGTGGCAGGCAACGTGAACACCGGCCTGATGCTGGGCCTGCCCACCGTCATCTACCCGCTGGGCGCGTTCGACCCGGGTGCACTGCTCGACGTGCTCGCAGAGGAGAAGGTCACCGCGATCTTCCTGGTGCCCGCCCAGTGGCAGGCGGTGTGCGCTGAGCAGCAGGCCAATCCGCGCGACCTGTGCCTGCGCTCGCTGTCCTGGGGTGCCGCACCGGCCTCCGACACGCTGCTGAAGGCGATGGCCGAAACCTTCCCGGGCAGCCAGATTCTCGCCGCGTTCGGCCAGACCGAGATGTCACCGGTCACCTGCATGTTGTTGGCGGACGACGCGATTCGCAAACTCGGTTCGGTCGGCCAGGTCATCCCGACGGTCTCCGCCCGGATCGTCGACGAGAACATGAACGACGTGCCCGTCGGCGAGGTCGGCGAGATCGTCTACCGCGCCCCGACTTTGATGGCCGGCTACTGGAACAACCCCAAGGCCACCGCCGAGGCATTTGCCGGCGGCTGGTTCCACTCCGGGGATCTCGTCCGTCAGGACGAGGAGGGATACATCTGGGTCGTCGACCGCAAGAAGGACATGATCATCTCCGGCGGCGAGAACATCTACTGCGCCGAGGTGGAAAACGTCCTGGCCGCCCACCCGTCCATCACGGAGGTCGCGGTCATCGGCCGGCACGATGAAAAGTGGGGTGAGGTCCCGGTCGCCGTCATCGCGTTGGCCGGAACCGACGGTTTGCAACTGGGCGAACTCGACGTCTTCCTCACCGAACGACTCGCCCGCTACAAGCACCCCAAAGCGCTCGAAATCGTTGACGCCCTGCCCCGCAACCCGTCGGGCAAGGTGCTCAAGACCGAACTCCGGGAACGCTTCGGTTCGCCCATCGCAGCGCCACGGCGTTGACGTTAGCGAAAGCAACTCAGCGTCAACGCTTTCTGCAGGTAGCGCCGAAAGTTTGCGGCTATCTGGTGTCTTCGCTAACGGTTGATGGCACAATCCACCGGATGCGGTGCACGGCCCGGTTTCGATCGGGTACAGTCCGGTGGTCTCACTTACTACTCGCGAGTAGGGAGAGGCGGATCACACAAACTGACAGGCGACGAGGAGGGGGCGTGCGACACGTCCAAGGGGTGCACCGGTGACAGCGCCTGCCGACGGGCTCGTCGGATACGTACGTGGTCAACTGGAGAAGCCGCTGGCCATGGTCGGTGGCTTCTTCAAGATGAGCGTGCTCACCGGAAAAGCCCTTCTGACACGGCCTTTCCAGTGGAAAGAGTTCGTGCTGCAGAGTTGGTTCCTCATCCGGGTGGCCTTCCTGCCCACACTCGCGGTGTCGATCCCGCTGACCGTCCTCATCATCTTCACGCTCAACATCCTGTTGGCGGAGTTCGGCGCGGCCGACGTCTCGGGTGCCGGCGCGGCGCTGGGCGCCGTCACCCAGCTCGGACCTTTGGTCACGGTGCTCGTGGTGGCCGGTGCCGGCTCGACCGCGATCTGCGCCGACCTGGGCGCCCGCACCGTACGTGAGGAGATCGACGCCCTCGAGGTGCTCGGTATCGACCCCATCGAGCGGCTGGTGGTCCCCCGCGTGGTGGCGTCCACCTTCGTGGCCTTCATGCTCAACGGCGCGGTGATCACCATCGGCCTGGTCGGTGGCTTCTTCTTCGGTGTCTACATCCAGAACGTCTCGGCCGGCGCCTACGTGTCCACGCTGACGCTGCTCACCGGGTTCCCCGAGGTGTTGATCTCGGTCATCAAGGCCACGCTGTTCGGTCTGATCGCCGGGCTCGTCGGCTGCTACCGCGGCCTGACCGTGGCCGGCGGTTCGAAGGGTGTGGGTACCGCCGTGAACGAGACCCTGGTGTTGTGCGTGGTGGCGTTGTTCGCAGTCAACGTCGTGCTCACCACGATCGGTGTGCGCTTCGGAACGGGGCGTTGACATGAGTACCGTCACCGTCCTGCGGTCCCGGTTCCCCCGGGCGTTCTCGCGCACCTCCGACATCGCCGGCATCCCGGCCCGGTTTCTCGACAGCATGGGCCACGTCGCCTGGTTCGTCGTGCAGGCCATCGGATCCATCCCGCACGCGTTCCGCCACTACCGGCGTGAATCCCTGCGGCTGGTCGCCGAAATCGGCATGGGAACCGGCGCCATGGCGGTCATCGGCGGCACCGTGGCGATCATCGGTTTCGTCACCCTGTCGGCCGGCTCCCTGATCGCAATCCAGGGCTTCGCATCCCTGGGCAACATCGGCGTCGAGGCCTTCACCGGCTTCTTCGCCGCCCTGGCCAACATCCGCGTCGTCGCCCCCGTCGTCACCGGCCAGGCTCTGGCCGCCACGGTCGGTGCCGGTGCCACCGCCGAACTCGGCGCCATGCGCATCAGCGAAGAGGTCGACGCGCTGGAAGTCATGGGTATCAGGTCGATTTCGTACCTGGTGTCCACCCGCATCATCGCCGGCTCGATCGTCATCATCCCGCTGTACGCGATGGCGATCCTGCTGTCGTTCCTGTCGGCGCAGTTCGTCACGACGATCTTCTACTCGCAGTCGGTCGGTACGTATGAGCACTACTTCCATACGTTCCTGCGCGTCGACGACGTGATGTGGTCCTTCCTCGAGGTCATCATCATGTCGATCGTGGTCATGTTGAACCACTGCTACTTCGGCTACTACGCCAGTGGCGGTGCCGTCGGTGTGGGTGAGGCAGTGGGGAGGTCGATGCGAACCTCGTTGATCGCAATCGTGTTGGTGGTTCTGTTGGCCTCGTTGGCGCTCTACGGCACCGACCCCAACTTCAACCTCACGGTGTAGCGGCATGACCCAGCCTGCAGTGCCCCACGCACCCCTGAACAAGCCGAAGACGCCGCCGTACAAGCTGGCCGGGCTCATTCTGGCGCTCGTCTCCCTGCTGATCCTGGCGTTGACCTGGATGCAGTTCCGCGGGACGTTCGAGAAGACGACGCAGCTGACGCTGCTGTCCGGACGCGCCGGCCTGTCGATGGACCCGGGCTCGAAGGTCACCTTCAACGGCGTACCGATCGGACGGTTGGCCTCCGTCGACGTCGTGACGGTCGACGACAACCCCGAGGCCAAGCTGACCCTGGACGTCAAACCCCGCTACCTCAAGCTGATCCCGAAAAACGTCACCGCCGAGTTGCGGGCCACCACGGTGTTCGGCAACAAGTACATCTCGTTCCTGTCGCCGGAAAATCCGTCGCCGGAACGGTTGTCGCCCAACACCCCGATCCATGCCCAAGGGGTGACGACGGAGTTCAACACGCTGTTCGAGACCATCACCGCGATCTCCGAACAGATCGATCCGATCAAGCTCAACCAGACCCTGACGGCCACGGCCCAGGCCCTGGATGGCCTCGGTGACAAGTTCGGCCAGTCGATCGTCAACGGCAACGACATCCTCAGCGATCTCAACCCACGCATGCCCGAGATCCGGCGCGACATCGCCGGGTTGGCCGATCTGGGTGAGGTCTACGCCAACGCCGGCCCTGACTTGTTCGACGGGCTGACCAACGCCGTCACCACCGCGCGCACCCTCAACGAGCAGCGCGGCAACCTCGATCAGGCCCTGGTGGCCGCGGTCGGCTTCGGCAACACCGGCGGCGACATCTTCGAACGCGGCGGACCGTACCTGGTGCGCGGTGCGCAGGACCTGCTGCCCACCTCGGCTCTGCTCGACAAGTACAGCCCCGCGCTGTTCTGCACGATCCGCAACTACCATGACGCCGGCCCGAAACTCGCTGGCGCGCTTGGTGGTAACGGGTATTCGCTGCAGACCCAGTCATTGGTGATCGGCGTCGGCAACCCCTACGTCTACCCCGACAACCTGCCGCGGATCAACGCCAAGGGCGGCCCGGAAGGCCGGCCCGGCTGCTGGCAACCGGTCACCCGTGACCTGTGGCCCATGCCGTACCTGGTGATGGACACCGGGGCATCGATCGCGCCGTACAACCACCTCGAGCTGGGACAGCCGCTGGTCGCCGAGTATGTCTGGGGCCGCCAAGTGGGGGAGAACACGATCAACCCATGAGTGAAGCTTGCGGAACGAATAGTCAGATGGCATGCGGGACCCGAGCCTGCGAGGGAGCCGCATGAGCATCAAGGGCACGCTTATCAAGCTCGGCATCTTCTCGGTGGTGCTGCTCACCTTCACTGCGATCATCTTCGTGGTGTTCGGTCAGATCCGGTTCAACCGGACCTCCGAGTACTCGGCGATCTTCAACAACGTGAGCGGCTTGCGCACCGGGCAGTTCGTCCGCGCCTCGGGCGTCGAGGTCGGCAAGGTCACCGGCGTCAAACTGATCAACGGCGGCCAGCAGGCCGAGGTGTCGTTCAACGTCGAGAAGTCGCTGCCGTTGTTCGATCAGACCACCGCGGCCATCCGCTACCAGGACCTGATCGGCAACCGGTACCTGGAACTCAAGCGCGGTGAGAGCAACACGAAGATCGCGCCCGGCAGCACCATTCCGTTGGAGCGCACCGAGCCCGCACTGGATCTCGACGCTCTGGTCGGCGGCTTCCGTCCGCTGTTCCAGTCGCTGAGCCCGGAGAAGGTCAACACCATCTCCAAATCGATCATCACGATCTTCCAGGGCCAGGGCGGCACCATCAACGACATCCTGGACCAGACGGCGCAGCTCACCCAGAGCATCGCCGATCGGGATCAGGCGATCGGCGAGGTGATCAAGAACCTCAACATCGTCCTGGACACCACGGTCAAGCATCAGCAGCAGTTCGACGACACGCTCAAGAACTTCGAGACGCTGATCACCGGGCTGAAGAATCGGGCCGATCCGATCGGCTCTTCGGTGGCCGACATCAGCAACGCGGCCGGATCGCTGGCCGACCTGCTGAGCGACAACCGTCCGCTGCTCAAGGACACCGTGGGTCAGCTCGAGGTGATCCAGCAGCCGCTGATCGACCAGAAAGAGCAGCTCAACCAGATTCTGATCGACTTCCCCCAGGCGTTGAAGATCATCGGCCGTGCCGGTGGCATCTACGGCGACTTCTTCAACTTCTATGCCTGTGACCTCTCGTTGAAGCTCAACGGGTTGCAGCCGGGCGGTCCGGTCCGAACCGTCAAACTCTCTTCACAGCCGTCGGGTAGGTGCACGCCGCGATGAGGACACTGCAAGGTTCTGACCGCTTCCGCAAAGGCCTGATGGGCGTCGTGGTGGTGGCGCTGATCATCGCCGTCGGCTCGACGCTGACCAGCGTGCCGATGCTGTTCGCGGTGCCCACGTACTACGGCCAGTTCTCCGATACCGGTGGCCTGAACACGGGGGACAAGGTGCGTATCGCCGGCATGGATGTCGGCACTGTTCGCAGCATGGAGATCAACGGCGACAAGGTCGAGATCGGTTTCACCCTGGGCGGCAAGACGATCGGCACCGAGAGCCGTGCGGCGATCCGTACCGATACGATCCTGGGCCGCAAGAACATCGAGATCCAGCCGCGCGGTAGCCACACCCTGGCCCCGGGCGGGATGTTGCCGCTGGGCCAGACCACCACGCCGTACCAGATCTACGACGCCTTCCTGGACGTCACCCGCAACGCGGCCGGCTGGGACACCAAGTCGGTCAAGGAATCGCTGAACGTGTTGTCCGAGACCGTCGATCAGACCTCGCCGCACCTCAGCGCCGCGCTGGACGGGGTGGCCAAGTTCTCCGAGACCATCGGCAAGCGCGACGAGGACGTCAAGAAGCTGTTGGCCAACGCCAACAAGGTGGCCACGGTGCTCGGTGACCGCAGCACCCAGGTCAACCAGCTGTTGGTGAACGCCCAGACGCTGTTGGCCGCGGTCAACGAGCGTGGCCAGGCCGTGAGCATGCTGCTGGAGCGGGTCTCCTCGGTGTCGCATCAGGTCGAGGGCGTCATCAACGACAACCCGAACCTCAACCACGTGCTGGAGCAGTTGCGCACGGTCAGCGATCTGCTGGTCGAGCGCAAGCAGGATCTGGCCGACACCCTCACTGTGGCAGGCAAATTCATCACCTCACTGGCCGAGGCGCTGGCCTCGGGCCCGTACTTCAAGGTGATGCTGGTCAACCTGATCCCGCCGCAGATCCTGCAGCCGTTCGTCGACGCCGCGTTCAAGAAGCGCGGGATCGACCCAGAAGAGTTCTGGCGCAACGCCGGTCTGCCGTCGTTCCGCTTCCCCGACCCCAACGGCCAGCGTCACGAGAACGGCGCTCCGGCTGCGGCCCCGACGCCGCTGGAGGGCACCCCGGAGCATCCGGGACCTGCCGTCCCGCCGGGATCGCCGTGCTCCTACACCCCGACGGCCGCCGGGATCCCGTCACCGGGCAACCCGCTGCCGTGTGCCGGTGCCACCCAGGGTCCGTTCGGCCCGGTGCCCGGTGGCTTCGGCCCGCCCGACGTGGCGACCTCCGCACCCAACCCCGACGGCGTCGCGCATTCGCCGGGCGTGCCCAGCGCGGCGATCCCCGGACAGATGCCGCCGGATCAGCCGGGTGCCCCGGTCGAGTTGGCGCCCGGTCCGCCGGGAGCCCGCACGGTGCCGATCGCTCCGCAACCGCTGCCGGGTGAGATCCCCGGTTACGCACCCCATCCCGCACCGGTGAACGCCCCTCCGGCGCCGCCGGGGCCGGGTCCGGATGCCGGTCCGGCGGGAACCCCGCCGCTGCCGGGTAACCCACCGTTCCTTCCGCCCGGGTCGCAGGGATAGGCAGGGGGACAGAGAGCTATGTCAACCGTTTTCAATGTGCGAAACATCCAGTTGCCCAAGGCTTCCCGGGCAACGGTCATCGTCGCTGCGCTCGCCGTGGTGGCGGCCCTGGTGCTGGGTTACTTCGGACTGGCGCTGTACAAGAAGCTGACCAACACCACGGTCACCGCGTACTTCCCCGAGGTGCTTGCGCTGTATCCCGGGGACAAGGTCCTCATCATGGGCGTCAAGGTCGGCGCGATCGACAGCATCGAGACCGACGGCGACAAGATGAAGGTCGTCTTCCACGTCAACAACAAGTACAAGGTGCCTCAGGACGTCACGGCCTCTGTGCTGAACCCGAGCCTGGTGGCGTCCCGCGTCATTCAGCTCTCCCCGCCCTACACCGGCGGGCCGCAGTTGCAGGACAACGCGGTGATCCCGATCGAGAACACCCAGATCCCGGTCGAGTACGACGAGTTGCGTAACCAGATCACCCGCCTGCTCGACGATCTCGGCCCGACCGCCGAGCAACCCAAGGGCCCGTTCGGCGACATCATCGAGTCCTTCGCCGACGGCTTCCAGGGCAAGGGCGATCAGCTCAACCGCACACTCAACGGGCTGTCCGAGGCGTTGACCACGCTCAACCAGGGCCGCGGTGACTTCTTCCAGGTGGTGAAGAGCCTGGCCCTGTTCGTCAATGCCCTGCACAAGAGCGATCAGCAGTTCGTGGCGCTCAACAACGATCTGGCGCAGTTCACCAACTCGTTCACCAACACCGATCAGGAGTTGGCCAACGCGCTGCAGGATCTCAACCGGGTGCTCAAGACCACCCGCGAGTTCCTCGACAAGAACGGCGGCGTGCTCGCGCACGACGTGAACAACTTGTCGGACGTGACGACGGCGATCCTGCAGCCCGAGCCGCGCAACGGGCTGGAAACGGGTCTGCACGCCTACCCGAACCTGGCCGCCAACGTGCTCAACATCGTCTCGCCCAACCAGGGCGGCATCGTGGGCCTGCCGGTTCTGCCCGGTCTGACCAACTTCTCCAATCCGCTGCAGTTCATCTGCAGCTCGATTCAGGCGGGAAGCCGGTTGGGGTACCAGGATTCGGCCGAGCTGTGCGCGCAGTACCTGGCGCCGATCCTCGACGCGATCAAGTTCAACTTCCTGCCGTTCGGCCAGAACCTGGCCAACACGGCGATGACGCTGCCCAAGCAGATCTCCTACTCGGATCCGCGCCTGCAGCCGCCGCCGGGATACAAGGACACCACGGTGCCGGGTATCTGGTCGCGCGACACCTTGTTCTCGCACGGCAACCACGAGCCGGGTTGGACCGTCGCCCCGGGCATGCAGGGAATCCAGGTGCAACCGGCCACGCAGCAGATGCTGACCCCGGAATCGTTGTCGGAGTTGATGGGTGGCCCCGACATCGTCGCTCCGCCGGCCCCGCCGGCCTTCGGGGTTCCGCCGGGTGGCAACCTGCCCGGACCGCCGAACTCTTACGACGAGCGCAACCCGTTGCCGCCGCCGTGGTACCCGCAGCCGGGTCCGCCGCCGGCACCGGCGCCCGGTGTGATCCCGGGTGATCCGATGTCCGCGCCCGCACCGGCTGCACCGGCTCCGGCTCCGGCCGGGCCTGCGTTGCCGGCCGAGGTTGGAGGGCAGCCGTGATGAGCCGCTTGCGCGAAGAACCAAGGGCCCTGATGAGCATGAAGACACCTAACTGGCGTCGCGTCGGACGACGCGTCGCGGTGTTGTCGGCGTCCGCGCTGATCCTCACCTCGTGTGGGCAGTGGCGCGGTGTGGCCAACGTGCCACTACCGGGTGGGCCGGGCACCGAGTCCGGCCACACCACGCTGTACGTGCAGATGCCGGAGACGTTGGCGCTCAACGCCAACAGCCGGGTGCGGGTGCGTGACGTGTTCGTCGGCCGGGTCCGCAAGATCGAGTTGATCAACTGGACCCCGACCCTGACGATCGATCTGCAGCCGGGCATCGAGCTGCCCAAGAACACCGAGGCGAAGATCGGTCAGACCAGCCTGCTGGGTTCGCAGCACGTCGAGCTCAACCCGCCGGAGAAGCCGTCCGAGGAGAAGCTGCACGACGGGGACACCATCCCGCTGTCGCAGTCCTCGGCGTATCCGACGATCGAGCGCACGCTGGCCGGGATCTCGGGCATCCTGACCGGTGGTGGCATCCCGAACATCGAGACCATCCAGACCGAGGTGTTCAACATCCTCAACGGTCGCGCCGATCAGATCCGCGACTTCCTGGGCCGGCTCGACACCTTCACCGACGAGCTCAATCAGCAGCGCAACGACATCACCCGCGCCATCGATTCGACGAACCGGTTGCTGAACATCGTGGCCGCACGCAACGACACGCTGGACCGGGTGCTGACCGAGTTCCCGCCGCTGATCCAGCATTTCGCCGATACCCGCGATCTGTTCGCTGATGCGGTGACGTCGCTGGGCCGGTTGTCGAAGGCGGCCGACGACACCCTGTCGAACAGCAACGCGAATCTGCACACCAACCTGCAGAACCTGCAGCGTCCGCTCAAGCAGCTGGCGCGCTCGGCTCCGTATCTGGTGCAGGCGCTCAAGCTGATCCTGACGGTGCCGTTCAACATCGAGAACATCCCGAAGGCGGTCCGCGGCGACTACATCAACGTGTCGCTGACCATCGACCTCACGCTGAGCTCGGTGGACAACGCGTTCCTGTCCGGTACCGGGCTGTCGGGCATGCTCCGCGCGCTGGAGCAGGCGTGGGGTCGCGATCCGGCCACGATGATCCCGGATGTTCGGTTCACGCCGAACCCGCACGACGCACCTGGCGGACCGCTGGTGGAAAGGGGTGAGTGAGACATGTTGCTGACCCGTTTCATCAAGATGCAGCTTGTACTGTTCACGGTGCTGACGTTGGTCGCGCTGGTGGTGCTGGCGCTGTTCTATCTGCGGTTGCCGACGTGGGCGGGGGTTGGCATGTACCAACTCAATGCCAACCTCCCGAACTCGGGTGGCCTGTACGCCACGGCCAACGTGACCTACCGCGGCACCACCATCGGCAAGGTGACGTCCGTGGAGCCCACCGAAAAGGGCGCCCACGTGCAGATGGACATCTACAACCAGTACCGGATCCCGCGGGATGCCAGCGCCAACGTGCACTCGGTGTCGGCGGTCGGTGAGCAGTTCATCGACCTGGTCTCCGAGGGCGGTTCCAAGGAGTACTTCCGCGACGGGGACACGATCGAGAAGGGCACCGTGCCCGCCGAGGTCGGTCCGTCGCTCGATGCCGCGCAGGCGGGTCTGGCGGCGTTGCCGAAGGAGAAGATCGCCGTCCTGCTCGAGGAGACGTCGAAGGCGGTCGGTGGGCTCGGGCCGTCACTGCAGCGCCTGGTCGATTCGACTCAGGCGATCGCCAGTGACTTCAAGGACAACATCGATCCGATCAACGACATCGTCGAGAACTCCGGGCCGATCATCGACAGCCAGGTCAATTCCGGCGATGCGATCTCGCAGTGGGCCAGGAACCTGAACACACTGGCCGCGCAGAGCGCCCAGAACGACGCCGCGCTGCGCAGCGGTTTGCAGCAGGCGGCACCGACTGCCGATCAGCTCAACTCGGTATTCGGCGATGTGCAGGAGTCGTTGCCGCAGACGCTGGCGAACCTCGAAATCGTCATCGACATGCTCAAGCGCTACAACAAGAACGTCGAGCAGGTCTTGGTGGCGCTGCCGCAGGGTGGCGCCGTCGCCCAGACCGCGACGATCTTCGCGCCCAAGGGTCTGCTGCACTTCGGTCTCGGCATCAACATGCCGCCGCCGTGCCTGACCGGGTTCCTGCCGGCCTCACAGTGGCGGTCGCCGGCGGACACGTCGTTGGCGCCGCTGCCCGAGGGCCTGTACTGCAAGATCCCCAAGGACGCGCCCAACGCGGTGCGCGGCGCACGTAACTATCCGTGTGCCGATGTGCCCGGTAAGCGGGCCGCCTCGCCCAGGGAATGCCACAGCGAGGAGCCCTACCAGCCGCTGGGCACCAACCCGTGGTACGGCGACCCGAACCAGATCCGGGACTGCCCGGCTCCGGGCGCGCGCTGCACTCAGCCCGTCGATCCGGGCCGGGTGATCCCCGCGCCCTCGGTGAATAATGGGATGAACCCGTTGCCGGCGAGCCAGCTCCCGCCACCGGAGTCCACGGCGCCGACCAGCGATCCGCTGACGGCACCGCGGGGTGGCAATGTGAGTTGTAGTGGACAGCAGCCGAACCCCTGCATCTACACTCCGGCAGCAGGTTCGACCGCCACCTACAGCCCGTCAAGCGGTGAGGTGGTCGGTCCCGGCGGTGTGAAGTACTCCGTCACCAACTCGAATAACCCAGGAGATGACGGATGGAAGGAGATGCTGGCGCCAGCCAGCTGAACCTCGCCGACCAGCAGGACCCCCACATCACTGAACCGCACGCGGAGGCCGTCACCGAGAGCGTTGACCCGGGCTCGGCCGCGGCCACCGAACCGGCCACGGCGCGGCCGTCTCGGCTCGGGCGGGGCTGGATGGCCTCGATCCTGGCCGGGCTGCTGATCGTGGCGGCGGCCGTCGGCGTCGGCGGTTATCTGGCATTGCGCTCGCATCAGGACAGTGAGCGGATCGCCAGCGACGAGGCCGACGCCCTGCAGGCCGCCAAGGACTGCGTGACCGCGACCCAGGCGCCCGACACCCAGGCCATGATCGAGGCCCAGACCAAGATCATCGAATGCGCGACGGGTGATTTCGGGGCGCAGGCCGGCCTGTACAGCGGCATGCTGCTGGACGCCTATCAGGCGGCCAATGTGCAGGTGAAGGTCTCGGATCTGCGGGCCGCGGTGGAAAAGCACAACGACGACGGGTCGATGGATCTGCTGGTCGCGGTGCGCGTGCTGGTCACCAACACCGAGAAATCCGACGAAGAGCAGGGTTATCGGTTGCGGGTGAAGATGGCCCGTGCCGAGGACGGCAACTACAAGGTCGCACGGCTCGACCAGGTCACGTCGTGACGGCTGTGCTCGATGACGCCGACACGGTCACCGCGGTGGGGACCGGGACGGACCAGACCCGGTTGGCGTCGTGGCCGGCGCGGGCCGGGGCTTTCGCGATCGATGTGCTGGCGCCCGCCGGATTGATCGCGACCTTGATGCTCGTCGTCCAGGGCACGCCGGTTGGCGACTGGCTGTGGTGGGCGGTGTATGCGGGAGCGGTGGTGCTCGCGGTGGCCGTCTCCGCAGTCAATCGCGTTCTGCTGCCGGCGCTCACCGGCTGGAGTCCGGGTCGGTCGCTGTTCGGCATCCGGGTGGTGTCCGCGTCAGGCGACGCCGGTCTCGGTCGGCTGTTGCTGCGTGACCTGGCACATCTGCTCGACACCGCGGCGGTGTTCGTCGGGTGGTTGTGGCCGCTGTGGGATTCCCGTAATCGCACCTTCGCCGACCTGTTGACCCGCACCGAGGTGCGCCGCGTCGAACGCCCGCACGGCAATGTCCGGCGTCGTGTCGGTGTGATGCTGCTGGTCATCGCGCTGCTCAGCGCGATCGCCGCAGGGGTCGGTTATGTGGTGGTGTATCGCCAGGATCGGGCGGTGGACCAGGCTCGCGCGCAGCTCACCGAACAGGGGCCGCGGATCGTCGAAGAACTGTTGAGCTACGGAGTGGATTCGGTCGATGCGGATTTCACCAAAGCCCAGTCCCTGACCACCGACAACTACCGTCCGCAGTTGGTCGCCCAGCAGGATGCGGTACGCAAGGCCGGGGCGACCACCAATGACTACTGGGCGGTGAGCAGCGCTGTGCTGCCCGGGGTGACCAAGGACGCGGCCTCGATGTTGTTGGCCTTGCAGGGGCAGCGCGGCACCAATCCGCAGGACTTGAAGTTCATCACCGCGACGGTGCGCGTGGAGTTCGTCAAACCGGGCGATCAGTGGCTCGTCGACAATCTGACGGTGCTCAAGCGCCCGGTGCTGGGCGGGGGCGCACAGTGAGCCCGCGGCGCCGGATCGAGGCCGACGAGCCCGACTACTTCGCGGTCGAACCCAAGGAACCGATCCGTTGGGGCCTGCCGATCGTGGCGGTGGTCTCGGCACTGCTCATCGCCGCGGCCATCGTCGGCAGCACGCTGATCCTGGTGCGCCACGAGTCGGATCGGCGCGCCGAGATCAAGAGCGCGGGCGCGCTGGATTACGTGCGTGAGTTCATGACGATGTACACCACGCTGGATCCGTTCCACGCCAACGACTATGCCGACCGAATAAGGGAACAGGCCACCGGCGACTTCCGAAAGATGTTCTCCGAGAAGCAGAACGAGATCGTCGTCCAGGTGGCCCGGTCCGAGCCGACCGAAGGTGCCGTCCTGGATGCCGGTATCCAGCGGTGGAACGACAACGGCAGCGCCGATGTACTGGTGGCGACGAAGATCAGCACGCGGACCCCGGACGGGAAATCCGTGATCGAGAGCGGCAGCCGCTGGATTGCGACGACGATTTGGGAAGGACAGCAGTGGAAGATCAGCCAGCTGATTCAGGTGATCTGACCACCGGCGAGCCCGACAAGCCGCGCCGCAGACTACGTTTCGGGCGGCGTCGTGGTGGCGAGGCGGTGCAGGCCCCCAAGCCGGACACGGATGACTCGGACTCCGAGGGCGACGCGGAGTCCGAGGGGGCCACGCCGGAACGTCGTACCCCGACAGGTAAGGCCGGCCGCAAGACGGCCGTCGAATCCGAGGAGGTTGCCGAGCTGGAAGCGGCGGCCCAACCCGAGGCGGATACCGAGCCTGGTGATGAGACAGAATCGGAACCGGAAGCCGTCACGGAAGCCGACGTTGAGGCTGACGCTGACGCCGAAGCTGAGGTGACGGAGGACGAACAGCAGGAGCCGGCCGAGGAGCCGATCCTCGTTCCGCACCGCGAGGCCGGTAAGCGGCTGACGTATGCCGCCGTCGGCGCCGCGGCGGTGTTCGTCGCGGCGGGGGCCTTCGGTGGCGCGATGTTGCAGCCGTATCTGGCCGATCGCGCGTTGGTCGCCACGAAACTGGAGGTGGCACAGACCTCGGCGGACGCCATCACCACACTGTGGACCTACAACCCGGACAACATCGAAACCCTGCCGGATCGCGCGGCGAAGTATCTGTCCAGCGACTTCGCCAACCAGTACCGGCAGCTGATCGATTCGCTGGTGCCGACGAACAAGCAGGCTCAGGTCACCAACAACACCGAGGTGATGGGTACCGCGGTGGAGTCGATCAACCGCGACGAGGCCACCGCAATCGTCTACACCAACACGGTGTCGACGAGCCCGGTCACCAAGAACATCCCGTCGTTGCGGTACATGTCCTACCGGTTGACGTTGCAGCGCGCCGGCGGGGATTGGCTGATCACACAGATGCCGGCACTGACCCAATTGGACTTGTCTCCGCAGCTGTAGCGGCAGGATGTAGGCATGGCCATCGCCTCACCGGTAACCCAGCGGTTGACCGTCGTGGCCCTGCTGTTGTTGACGTTCACCACCGGTCTTGTCGATGCCATCAGTGTGTTGGTGCTCGGCCATGTGTTCGTCGCCAACATGACCGGGAACGTGATCTTTCTCGGCTTCTGGTTCGTGCCGAGCTCGGCGGTGGATGTGACCGGGGCGCTCGTAGCGTTCATCGGATTCGTGGTGGGCACCGTGGTGGGGGGACGCCTGCGCCGCCACCTCGACGGTCACGTCCGGACCTGGTTGGCCACCGCCTTGGGCGTGGAAGTTGTTCTCCTGACCGCACTTTCGATCCTCGTCGGCACCGGCGTGCTGAGTTATCAAGACAACCGGAAACTCATCCTGGTCCTGCTGGCGATGACGTTCGGCATCCAGAATGCAACCGCGCGCCAGTTCGGCATCCAGGAACTGAGCACCACGGTGCTGACCCAGACGATCGTGGGCCTCGGCTTCGACAGCCGGCTCGCCGGCGGCACCGGGGACCGTGAAAAGTTGCGTTACGGCGTGGTGTTGACGATGTGCGCCGGTGCGGTGCTGGGTGCGACGGTGTCCCAGTTCACGGTGGCGCCGGTGATCGGGTGTGCCGCAGCGGTGGTCGCGATCAGTGCGCTGATCTTCAGGTTTGGGCCGCCGCCAGCGGAGGATGGGACGTGATCCATGCCCGGCCCTCGTCGGCGGCATGGTGTAGCGCGTTGAGTTCGCCGAAATATGCGGCCACCGCACCGATCCCGGGAAGCATCCCGAGGTAGCGGTAAAGGCCGTCCCCGTGCGGCCTTTTCGTCAGTTCCTCACCGACGGCGCGCACGGTACCGGCGAACTGCCACAGTCTTTTCGGCAGCGATTGCGGCGCTGAGCCCGGCTCATCTGCCGGTGCGTCGCCGAAATGGCGGTCGCACAGAACCGTGCCCAGCAGCTGCACCTGATCGTCGTGTGCGGTGACACCGGTCTCGCGAGCCACCGCGCACAGCACGATCGCCTGACTGGTGAACCCCACGAGGTCCTTGATCGGAAGCCGTTGCCCGATGACGCCCAGCGCACCGGGAAACGCGACGAAGATCGTGGTGACGGCGCCGAATCGATGCACCCACCACTTCACGTGGCCGTCCTGGTCCATCTCGGCCCACGCTTTGGTGCCCGGCAGCTCGGCGAAGTTGAGCACGGCAGCGGCGACGTCGAGTGACTTGCCCACAGCTCCGACGGCGGGCGTCTCGCGGTGGGTGCGCTGCCGCAGCCTCAATGGGTCAAAGCCCGTGACCACGTTGAGAACCGGGTTGATCACGCCGACCGCGCGACCGAGCGCACCCGCCACGTCGGCGTCGGACAGGCGAACAGAAGGCAATAGGCTTATTCCCACCCCGCTATCTTGCCCAATTGGGCGCCTTCTGAAACGGAGGTGGCGATCACAGTCGGTACCCTGACCGACATGCCGAAAACCGGCGACGGGGCGGACGTCTTCGTCAAACGCAATGCGTCGGCACCGCCCGGGTTCTTCGCCGCCGAGGCGGCCGGGCTGGAGTGGCTCGCCGTCGAAGGCGGTGTCCCGTGTGTGCAGGTAATCGCCCACGACGCAACGTCTTTGACGCTTCGGCGGCTATACCCTTCCGTGTCGACGGCGCCCGCCGCTCGGGAGTTCGGTGCGCGACTCGCACGCACGCACAATGCCGGGGCGCCAGCTTTCGGAGTGGGCCCGGCCGGACATACCGGCGACGGGTTCTTCGGTCCGATGTCGCAGCCGTTGCCGATGTCGTTGGCCGGTCACGGTTCCTGGGGCGCCTTCTATGCCCGCGAACGGCTGACACCGATGTTGCACATGGCCCGACCGCGCCTCGGCGCCGAGGTCCACGACGCGGTGGCGGCGGTGGCTGAGGTGTGCCGCACCGGCGCCTTCGATGACGACGACGGACCGGCTCGCCTGCACGGTGACCTGTGGAGTGGCAACGTAATGTGGACCGTCGACGGCGCAGTCCTGATCGACCCCGCCGCGCACGGTGGTCACCGGGAAACCGACCTGGCGATGCTGGCGCTGTTCGGCTGCCCCTTCTCGGATGACGTGCTGGCCGGATATCAATCGGTGCAGCCGCTGCGCGCCGGGTGGCGGGAGCGTGTCGATCTGCACCAGCTCTACCCGTTGCTGGCCCACGTGGTGTTGTTCGGTGGGGGCTATGCCGGTCAGGTCGAGGTGGCCGCACGGCGGACTCTGGCGATTGCCGGCAAACTTCGAATCGAGTAGGTCGAAACGCCTATCGGAGCCGCCGAGCGCGTGGGACCGCAGCTCGGGGCTGTTTTCGGTATCAAACGGATCGGTTGACACGCCAGCCGCCACCTGTAACAGGCAATGGGGCGGGCAGCAACGCATGGCCCGATCGACGACGTGAGTGGGCACAGTTGCCTGTCGCGCGCGTCAATATGTTTTTCCGCAGCGCAGCGCCGATTCGTGCAAACGATAACAGTTTGCGAGGAGCTCAATACATGAACCGCAAAATTTCATCCAGCAATGTGGTGACAGAGGTCACATTAGTGTTAAGTTGCCTGAGACCTACCTGAGAAAACCGCCGAAAGGACTGGTCAATGGCACGTAAGCACCGTAGGCAGCGGAGTCGCGTTGGCAGGGTCGCAACCCTCGGCGCGGCAACGGCAACGATCACCGCGCTTACGGTGGGCGTTGCGCCACCACCACAGGCACATGCCGCCGCGGTGCAACGTGACGTCGACCTGCGAGCCGGCGACCACCTCTTTCCGCCACCGGATCAAATCCCGGACCTCACGGGCGGCTTCGGAACTCAGGTCTACAACTGGACGCAGGACGTCGGCGCCCAACTGTCGACCGCATTCGTCGACAACTTCAACCTCGTCGCACTGCTGCAAGCGGCCGGGCTCGACCCGGCGACCGTGATCCGCAACGCCATCAACGATGCGTTGGGTGACGTCATCGGCGGCAGTGGTCTGGAAGATCTGTCCGTCGACTTGGGCCCGATCTTGGCGCAGACCCCGCTAGGGCCGCTCGTCGCCGCGTTGAAGCTTGGTGGATTCTCCACCGAGTTGCCAGTCGGGGGCCTGCTCGATGCTCTCGGCGTCGATCTCAGTGATCCGCTCTCCGCTTTAGACAGCCTGGGAATCAACATCATCACCGCCGGTGGGCCCTTCACCCTGCTGCGGCTGCTCGGCGTCGACCTCGGGTGGACACCGTCATTCCCGAACTCGGTGGCCGACGAGATCAACAACACCGAGTACCTCAATGTCGGTCTCTTCCCGATTCTCAATGCGCTTGGTATCGACACCGACCCGGCCGAACTCGACCTGCTTCGACACATCCTCAATGCGCTTCCCGGTGTGAACATTCCGCCGATCACCGACATCTCCGTCGCCGACCTCCGTGTCCCGATCGTCGCGGGTTGGGGCCTGGGTGCCTTTGCGGCCGGCGCGGCCTATCAACAGGTGGTCGATGATCTGCCGAATCAGCCTGGGGGATCGGCCTATACCGGTACCAGCAACCCGATCCTGGGCAGCTTTACGATCCTCCCGATGCTCTTGCTCGACAACCCGGGCCGAGCCAACGGCGGCATCCTGGCGCGGGCCTACCCGTTCTTCCGCTTGCTCGGCATCGACACCGTGACACCCGATACCCAGGTGCAGAGCGACGGGGACAGCATCCTCGGCGATATTTCGTTGTTGGGCCTCACCCCCGGTGGCGCCAACCTGATCCCGATCAAGATCGACGCCACCGCCGAGTACCTTCCGATGTCGGATTTCGCCGCGTGGCCGAATCCGTTCACCATGGCCAATAACGTTGCCGCCGGGCTGTTCCCGACGTACATCCTGCGCAACCAATCGCTGGACACCCTCGGCACGGTGTTGATCGACCAAGCCTTGGGTCAGCTCGGGACGGCCGTAACGGATTACTTGAGCAATCCCGGGACAGATCCGCAACTGGGCCCCAAGCTCAACGTCTACATCACGATCCCGGCGAACAGCCTGCCGCTGCTGGAGCCGACATATCTGGCCGTGGACGTCATCAACCTGTTCACCGGCGCCAACCTCAACAACCCGATCGGTACCGCGTTGAGCCCGGTGCTCACCAGCCTGGTCAACCTCGGCTATACCGATGTGTACTACAACTCCACCACCGGCATCTACGAACGCACTCTCGACGAGGCCGATATCCCAACGGCTTTCGGCACGCTGCCGGCTGACGTCGATTGGGCGCAGGTGCCGGGTCATCTGGTCAACAACCTCGTCACCGGCGTCCAGAAAGCGATCAGCGATGGCCTGGTGAGCCAGAACCCGGTCTCCAATCCGATCAAAACCCTGCTCGGCCTGCTCGGCTTGGATGATGCGGTCCCAACCGGTGGCACCGGGCTTGATCTTTCCGCACTCACCGATGCGGTCGAGAAGCTCGCTCCGAACCCGCTCGCCAATGCGCGGACGCAGAGCGTCGTGAAGACGAACTTCGCCCCGCAGGCGATCACCGAAACCGACATCGCCGGTAAGGACGGCAAGACCCTGACGCTGACTGCTGAGACCGAAGCCGGCAAGGACATTCAGCCGGAGGCCAAGACGATTGCTGCGACTGCCGATGACGCCCGCCGGCAGGTGGACAAATCACTCACCGATGCAGGTAACCGGGCCAAGGTCTCGGCCGAGAAGGCGCGTGAACGGACGGCCACGGCGGTCAAGGAGGCCCAGAAGCGGGTGAACGCGGTGGCCGAGAACGGACGTAAGCAGATCGAGGCCGCCGCCGAGGGTGTGGTGAAGGGTGCCGAAAAGGCGGCCAACGGGCTCAAGGGCAAGGGGAAGAACGCCGGCGCCGACCCGGCGAAGAAGCCCACCGAGAAGACCGCCGATAAGACCGTAAAGAAGGAAACCAAGCGCGACAAGAAAGATGCAGCCTAACGGTCGGCGTGGTGCACCGACTCCACGGTGTACAGGTGTGGCTCGTAGCTGATCGCCAGGTCGGCGCAGCGCCCCATGTGTTCTCGCGCGGTCGGATCGGCGAGCATGGCGTGAAAATCCTCGGCGCTGCGCCACTGTGCGTAGTTGGTGACGCGGGTGCCGTCGGTGCTCAGGTGGATGTTGGCGGAGACGAATCCGGGCACGTGCCGCATGACGTTCTCGGTTGCGGTGCGCAACAACTCGACGAGTTCGGTTGCCCGCTGGGGTTCGACGGTGAAGACGTTGATCAAGGTGGCGTGTGAATTGTCCGTTCCGATGGTCGTCACGATTCCTCCTATGTCAGGTTCCTTACATATCCGACGGTAGCACCGATGTAAGGTTCCTGTCATGGCCCAGACTGTGGAGAGCGGTGCCGGTTACCTCGTCAAGCGGGTGCAGCAGAGCCTGCGCCGCAATTGCGATGCGGCACTCCGATCTACCGGGCTGTCGATGGCCCAGTACGCAGTCCTGCGCGCATTGGCCGACCACCCGCAGGCGTCGGCCGCGGAAGTGGCACGGTTGTGCTTCGTCACCCGACAGTCGCTGCAGGATGTGTTGCACGGCTTGCGGGCCGAGGCTTTGGTCGTGGAATCGCCGGGTCCCCAGCGTGGCCGAGCGCGAGCGCTGCAGTTGACCGCACCGGGGCGGCGTCGGCTGAAGGAGGCGCACGCAGCGGTGATCGATGTCGAACAGGGCATGCTGGACGGATTCTCCGACCGGGCCCGGCAAGACCTCGCCGCGTTGCTGCTGCGCTGCGCGGAGAACCTGGAGGCGGCCGCAGAACCTACGATTGGGCGGTGACTGCGGCAAGGCGTGGGCGCGGTAGACCCGCCGGACCAGGCGTCGACATCGCGCAACGGCGCTCGGATCTGCTCGATGCTGCCGAACGTGCGATCCGGGCTCATGGGCCTGATGTAGGGATCGCCGAGGTGGCCAAAGAAGCCGGCTTTGTGCGCTCGGCCGTGTATGCCGTCTTCCCGAATCGGGCGGCGATCTTGTCCGCCCTGGGCGAGCGTCAGGCCCGGCGGCTCCTGATCGAGATCACCGAACGTGCCGACGGTTCGGTCGATCTGCGCCGGCGCATGTGGCTGTTCTTCGACGTGATCTGCGGCTGGATGCAGGACGATCCCAACCTGTATCGCGCCCTCGGCATGCACGCCGCCAGCGGTGACGAGATGCCGGGCATCTTCGATGAACTGGCCGCCGCGGTCGAGGCCATGCTGCGTTTGTCGCTGGCTGCCGGTGGGGCCGATACCGCAGCGGCGGCGCCGTGGGCCCGGGCGATCGTCGGATCGGCCATGGTCAGCGCGCAGTGGTGGATCCGGGATTCGGACATGCCCCGGGCTGAGCTCGTCGAACATCTCACGACGCTGTGCTGGGACGGCGGCGCGGCGCTGCCGTTCAACACCTTCGACGTGAAGGCTATTGACACCGGCCAGTCATAAAAGACACGATGTCTTTTATGACTGCTCCCGCGGCACCCCACATCGACGGTCCCTCGCGCTTCTGGGAGGACGTTCCCGGTGAACACGATCTGACGCTGACCGAGATCACCGGCGCGATGCCGGAGGGGCTGACCGGCACCCTCTACCGCAACGGATCAGGTCGTTGGAACATCGGCACGTCGCGGGTGGACAGCCTGTTCGACGCCGACGGCATGGTGGTCGCCTTCGCGATCGACGGCAGCGGTGTGCGGTTCAAGAACCGGTTTGTGCGCACCGAGCACTACCTGACCACCACCGCAGCCGGCCGGATGGTCAAACGAGGCTTCTCTTATCAGCGCCCAGGTGGCATGCGGGCCAACGCTTTTCGGTTACCCGCGAACACTGCCAACACCAACGTGATGATCGGGTCGGACCAACTGCTCGCGCTGTGGGAGGGTGGGCGTCCGCACGGCATGGACCTCGACACGCTCAACACCATCGGGATGTGCAGCCTCGACGGCGTACTCAAGGGTCCGATCGGGGCCTACTCGGCGCACTACACGTACGACGCGACGACGGATTCCCGGGTCAACTTCGGTTTCGAACCGTACTACCCGCGCCTTGACTTGCGGCATGTCCGCGGCGCACCGACGCGGTCCGAAAAGCTGCGACGCCTGCGGGAACTCGCCGGGGAGGCCATCCCGCGGGTCCGGCTGCGGCTCTACGAGACCGACAGTCGAGGTGTCACCCGGTACCTGCGGGCGGTGCCCCTGCCCGGGATGGGGCTGATCCACGACATGGCGCTGACGCCGCGGTATGCGGTCTTCATGTTGTCCCCGCTGCGGATCAATCCCTGGGCCGTGCTGGGGCGTCAATCCTATTGGGACGCCATGCAGTTCAAGGAAAGCGAACCGTCGCATTTCATCCTCGCCCCGCGCGACGGCGGCAAGGTCCGGGTGATCGAGACCGACCCGTTCTATATGTGGCATTACGCCAATGCCTATGAGGACGGTGCTGACGTGGTGGTGGAGTTGCCACGGTTTGCGCCCGAAACCTTCGGCGGGATGCAGGCTTGGGCGTCCGACAGCCGCAGCGACATGTCGCAGCTGTACCGGGACGTCGCCCCTGAGGCATTGCCGGACACGGTGCGGCTCACCCGCTTCCGCATCACCTCTGACGACCGGGTCGAGGCAGAACCGCTGGCGCAGATGGGTTGTGAATTTCCCCAGATCGATCAGCGACGGTCAACCCAGCCGCACGCGGTGACCTACGTGACCGTGCCCAGTGACGGGGAGGGTAGCGGGGAGGGGATCGGCCGGTTTGACCATGCCGACGGCACCGTGCAGACCTATTGCCCGGCAGGCCACAAACTCGTCGAACCGATCTTCGTGCCCCGCCCGGGTAGCACCGACGAGACCGACGGCTGGCTACTGACTGTGGGTTACGACGAAACCCAACACCGCAGCCGGCTCATGGTGTTCGACGCGCCCCGGGTCGATGCCGGCCCGGTCGCTGAGGCGTGGCTGCCGTTCCACCTGCCGATGAGCTATCACGGGGCGTTCACCGATCGGGTCGCTGCGTTCTGATTCAATTGGGCGCCAACGCGCTTGCGGCCAACCGGCCCAGTACCGGCGTCATCAATTGCGCATACTCGGCGGTGATGTGGTTGTCGTCGCGGAACACCAGGGTGTCGCCGACGATCACTGGGCACCGCCGGTCGGTGCAGAAGTATTGATCCAAGCGGGCGTACTGACCGCCGCCGGCCCGCACCGCGGCCATTTCGGCGGCGACACCCGTATCGTTCACCGCCACCGAGCGGTCCGGAGCGCACGCCGTGGCGTCGTCGATATGTGCCGACAGGCACGTGGGCACCGTGGTGTGCGGATCCGGCACCGGCCCGAGCACCAACACCCGGGCCCCGGTGCCGCGCAACTGCGCAACGAGTTGGCGCAGACCGTCCAGCCAGGCCTGGTCGTAGCTGACGAAGCCGAAGTCCGCGCCGTAGCGGCGCACCATGTCCAACACGATCAACGCCGGAGGTTCCTTTGCGATGCGGGCCAGCACGTCGGCCCGCCACTGTTTGCACTCGGTGAACTCGCGGTCCAGATACGGGCTCAGGATCGGCAGCTTCATCGGTGGGCAGGTGACCTTGGCGAAGGTGTCCAACCGCCAACCATATTGCCGCGCTGCGGTTTCCAGCGCCGGGTGCCACATCCCGGCGTGAGAATCACCGATCAGCGCCACCCGGGTGCTCGAATCCACGGCCCCCGAAGCGCATTCCGGTATGTCGATCGCCTGCCACGACAGGACGCAGCCGTTGACGAACACGTCGGGCTTGGTGATATTGCCCAGCGGGGGTGACAGATTCGACGGGACCGCCCGGACATCAGCCGACGCGGCGACGGCCGCCTGCACCTGCTGCTCCGGCGTCAGCGTCGGCGCCGCTGCGGACGGCGTGACGATCGCGGCCACCGGGACGGCCGCCGGCCCGGACCCCGTCGGCACCGGACGCACCGCCAACAACACCAGGCCCGCACACACGGCGACGCCGGTGGCGGTCGCGCCGAGGGTCAGGCTGCGCCATGACGAGGTCCGCAGCGTGGCGGCGAACCGTGCCGGGTTCTCGACCAGGTGCAGGGTCAGGATCGCCAGACCCAGCGACATCAGCACCAGTGCGAGCCTGCCGGCCAGCCCCAGATCGTGACCGAACAGGGCCGGTGCCAACAGCAAGACAGGCCAGTGCCACAGGTACCACGAGTAGGAGACCCGGCCCAGACCGCGCATCCACGGCTTCGACAGCAGCCGTCCGACTCCCAGATCGGGGATCGCACATCCGGCGCCGATCACCAGCGCGGTGCCCAACACGGGCAGCACTGCCGCGGAGCCGGGATAGGGCGTGGAGGTTCCGAGTTGCGTGCCGGTGGCCAGGATCAACGCCAGGCCACCCCAACCGACCAGCGCCGCGCACACCGGTGGCAGCGTGCGCCAGTGGGCCGCGGTGAGCGCGATGAGCCCGCCGGCGGCCAGCTCCCAGGCTCGGGTCGGCAGGGAGAAGAAGGCCCAGGGCGGCATGGTTTCGGTCCAGGCCAGTGACATCGTCAGCGACGCGGCGGCCACCGCGGTCAGCGCGGCGGCGTACGGGACGGCAGACCGCGGGCTCCGGCCGCTGCGCGCCAGCGCCCATGTGATGGCCAGGATCAGCGCCGGCCACAACAGATAGAACTGCTCCTCCACACCGAGTGACCAATAGTGCTGCAGCGGTGAGGGAGCGGACTCGGCGGCCAGATAGTCGGTGCCCTCGGCGGCGAAGCGGTAGTTGCCGACATACAGCGCGCTTGCGATCGCGTCGGCAAGCACCGACCGGGCCTGCAACGGTGGGAGCAGGACCGCTGCCCCCACCGACGTCGTCACCAGAACCAGCGCGGCGGCCGGCAGCAGCCGCCGCGCGCGTCCGGCGTAGAACTGCGCCAGGTGGATCGTCCCGGTGCCCGACGCTTCGCGCCACAGCAGCCCGGTGATGAGGAAGCCCGACACCACGAAGAACACGTCGACGCCGATGAATCCACCGCCGAATCCCGGCAGCCCGGCATGGAACAGCACCACCGCCAGCACGGCGACGGCCCGCAGACCCTCGATGTCGGGCCGAAACTGTTTGCCGGACAAGTGGTTACGGCCACTCGCGAGCGTGTCGCGGCGGGTGTCGGGCCGAGAAGGGGTAGTCACTCTGTTCACTCGAGTAACGATGGTCGCACGTCAACGGCGATTGGCCCGGGATTTGCGGCCTCTGTTGCTAGCCTCATCCCGATGGGGCGATCACGCATTGCGGTGCTGGCAGTGCTGTGCGGGCTGCTTTCCGGCGCGTGTGCTCCCGCCGGGCCTGAGTCGGCCCCGGCGCCGGTCACATCGAAGGCCGCGGACGGCACCTGCGCGCTCGACACCCTTCCGCCCGAAGCGCAGAACACCGTGCAGCTCATCGAATCCGGCGGTCCGTTCCCGTATCCACGCAACGACGGCGTCGTCTTCGGCAACTACGAGGGCCGGCTGCCCCGGCACGAACGCGGCTACTACCACGAGTACACGGTGCCGACACCCGGTCTCACTCATCGCGGCACGCGCCGAATCGTCACCGGCGGCACGCCGGTGGACAACCCGCCCGAGTACTACTACACCGGCGACCACTACGAATCCTTCTGCCTGATCGGAGGCATGTGAAGACGTATCGGATCGATGGGACCAAGGTGGATTCCAAGGCGGACTTCTTCACCGAGATCGGCCGCGCGGTCAACGGCGAGGGCGGTTACTTCGGCTCGAATCTCGATGCGCTGGCCGACTGCCTGCGCGGTGGTTTCGGCACTCCCGACAACCGCAGGTTCCGGTTCGTCATGACCTCGTACCGCAACATCAAGGAAGCCCTCGGCGACGAGGCCTGGCGCACGGTGCTGTCGATCTTCGCCGTCGAGGGCGTCGACCTGTGGTTGGAGAACTGAAGCCCGCCAGCAAATAGTAGGCACAGCGGCTTACGCGCGTCCCACGTGCGGAAGATCGGTGGGGCGGCGGCCTGGCAACGGTGCGCTGTGGCAACCGGTTGCACGCCAAGGGCGTGCCTGCCCAAGTGCGGTTAAGCTGGCTTTCTGCGTGCCGTCTGGCGCGATGCAAGTGGCGAGAACAGACGGGAGCAACACGCGCGTGACCGAACAGCTGCCCATCGAGACGACGTGGCTGATGGCGCGCACCGAGGGATCCACCCACCTGTGGCAAACGCAGTCCGATGAGATGGTCGCCGCGCTGCCGTATTTGCGGGCGACGGTGGTCCACGTCGTCGCCCTCCATGACGGCACGTTGTCGGCCCGGCAGGCTGCCTGCGACAGCTTCGTGGCCACCTTCGACCGCCCCGCCGATGCGGTGTCCTGCGCATTGCAACTGCAACTGACACCGTTGGATCCCTTCGATCTGTGCATCGGCATTCACCGCATCCGCACCGGGGCGCGGTGTCTGCGTGACATCGCCCATGGCGGACAGACCCTGGTATCAGGTGCGACGGCCGCGTCGGCCGATGACCTTCCCTCGGGTGCCACCCTGAAACACCTCGGCGACCATCGCATGGACAACGCCGCCCACCAGATCCTGCAGTTGTGCCACCCTGGGTTGCGCCGCTACCCGCCGGCCACGAGGATGCCGAAACCTCTTCTGGCCGAGGTTCTTACGAACTGATCAGTTGAAGGCCAACCAGCTGGGCAGCGCCCGTTCGCGGGAATCGCACAGCACCTGACGGGTGTCGCAGTTACCTCGGGGCGATCCGGCGCCGCTCCACATGCCACCGGTGTCGCGGCGCAGCACGATCGCCGACGAACCGCCGCCGTCGAGCAGGATCGCATTGTCGGCGCCGAGACCGCGGAACAGGTCCTGCATGTTGTCGGGCGTGTAACTGCCGCCCTGGAAGACGTAGAGCAGATCGGCGGAGCGGTTGTAGCCGACGGCGGTGCGCGCCGCGCTGGGCCCGTTGTCGTTGAGCTGACCGGTGTCGCCGGGCGCGAGCAGTCCGATACCGGCGACCGCGACGAACCGGGCATTTTGATCCAGCAGTCTTTGGATCACCGGCGAGGCGGAGTCGTAGTCGTCGCGGCTCTTGGGCATCACCACGTACGGGGCCCCGCCCATCGGAAGGATCATGGTGGCCAGGGCCGACCAGTGCTCGTTGCCGCCGGACAGGCCCTGCTTGCCGGCGTAGGCCAGGGTGCCGGTGACCGCGGCGTTGGCGCGGCCCTGCCCGCGGGTGTTGTCGACGTAGGCGCCGAGCGGGGACGAGCACTTCGTGTCGCGCCACGAGCCGCCCTTCTGCCCGCGCACGTCGAAGAAGTTGGCGTTGACGGCGATGGTCGGTTGACCCAGCACCTGCCACGCCGCCAGCGGGGCATAGGTTTCCGACGCCTGCCAGAGCCCTTCACCGGTGCGTGCGCCGGGGGTCCGCTCGCAGCGGGACTGATATCCCTGATGGGTGTCGACCAGCAACCGCGGGTTGAGCCGGCCGGAGGCGTTCTTCATCGCCATCAGGTGGCCGCCGTTGTTCAGGGTGTAGGCGCGCCCGTCGGCAGTGAGGAACGGTGCGGCGAACTGGCCGCCGAAGTTGTAGACGAGGTAGGCGCCCTTGGTGTTGGCGATCGCCCCGAGCAGGAGCGCCTTGGCGTCCTCGGCGCGCGCGATCGGGGAGCCGGTGGTGGCCAACGCCGCGCAGATGGCAGTGGCGGTGACTGTTGCGACCGCACACTTGAGGAGCTTTGCCAGGTACGGCACGGATTACACAATAACCACACAGGAAACTCTGTCAACATCCGTAACAGCCTGGTCACGGCGGGATCAAGGTGTGATCGCTCCCGGGCGGTCGGCGTCCGTCGGGGCCGCGGCAGGTTTGCGCAGCACCGCCGGGCGCACACGTTCGGGGAGCCCGCGCAGGAGCGCGGCGCATAGTGCGGTCACGGCGACGGCGCCGGCCATGATCAACAGGCTCGGGGCGGACGGGAACGCGCCCTCCAGCAGCATCGACACCCCGAAGACCACGAACAGCGCCGCGGCCCCGAGTTGGATGGCCCGCTCGGGCAGATGCTTGCCGGCGATGGCCCCGACCAGGATGGCCAGCGCGTCGGCGGCCACCATGCCGATAGTGGAACCGATCCACACACCCACCCAGTCGTTGTCGGCGGCCAGCGTGATCGTCGCCAGCATGGTCTTGTCGCCGAGCTCGGCGAGCAGGAATGCCGAGGTGACGGTGAAGAACGCCGGCGCGGTCGAACGCTGGGCCCGGGTCGCCTCGTCGTCGGACAACGAGTCGCCGCGCAAGGTCCACAGCCCGAAGAACACGAATGCGACGCCGGCGAGGATGCCGAGCAGGTGCGTCGGCAGCGCCGCGCCCAGGAAGTGGCCGACGGCGACGGAGATGAGGTGCACCGCGGTGGTGGCCGCGGTGATGCCGATGAGGACGACCCACCAGCGGTAGCGCAGCGCGAAGGTCATCGCCATCAGCTGCGATTTGTCACCCAGTTCGGCCACGAAGATGACGGCGAAGCTCAAGAGCAAGGCAGCGAGCACGCACCAACTCCTCGGTCGTTGGCTGCCGTTGGGGGCTGAACAGATGCCTCCGGCCGACAACCCAATGGTCTACGGCCGAAGGTCTCGCCCACCGGTCGGTGATCGGTTCGGATACCCGGGCCGCTACGTCGCGCTGCGCGGCCAGTATGTCGAATATCCGATTGGGGGCTACTCCCCTTCGCTGCGCTCCACCATACGCACGCCGGTGTCCGCAGCGCAAACCGCTCCCGACGAAAGTGCTTATCGGCCAATAAGTTTGGGAATCGACACGAGAAAGTTCGGGTGTCCTGACAAATCCGATTCAGGTGCCCACATATTCGGCGAGGTGCCGGCCGGTCAGGGTCTGGGGCTTGGCCACCAGATCAGCCGGAGTGCCCTCGAAGACGACGCGGCCACCGTCGTGACCCGCACCGGGGCCCAGATCGATGATCCAGTCGGCGTGGGCCATGACCGCCTGGTGGTGCTCGATCACGATCACCGATTTGCCCGAGTCCACCAGCCGGTCCAGCAGCCCGAGCAGCTGTTCGACATCGGCCAGGTGCAGGCCTGTCGTGGGCTCGTCGAGGATGTAGGTATCGGCCTTGTCGGCCCCGGTGTTTCCGAGGGCGGCAGCCAGCTTGAGGCGCTGACGCTCCCCGCCCGACAGCGTGGTCAGTGGTTGCCCGAGAGTCAGGTAGCCCAGCCCCACATCCGTCATACGGTCGAGAATCTTCACTGCCGCAGGGACTTTGGCGTCACCCGTGGCGAAGTACCGTTGTGCCTCACCCACCGGCATGGCCAACACCTCGGCGATGTTGCGCCCGCCCAAGGTGTACTGCAGCACCGAGGCGCCGAACCGTCTGCCCTCACACTCCTCGCAGGTGGTCTCCACGGTGGCCATCACCCCGAGGTCGGTGTAGATCACCCCGGCGCCGTTGCAGGCCGGGCAGGCGCCCTCCGAATTCGAGCTGAACAGTGCGGGTTTGACGCCGTTGGCCTTGGCGAAAGCCTTGCGGATCGGGTCCAGCAGGCCGGTGTACGTGGCCGGATTGCTGCGGCGCGAGCCGCGGATAGGGCTTTGATCGACCACCACCACGCCGTCGCGTCCGGCCACCGAGCCGTCGATCAACGAACTCTTCCCCGAGCCCGCCACGCCGGTGATCACCGTCAGCACGCCCAGGGGGATGTCGACGTCCACGTCACGCAGGTTGTGGGTGTCGGCGCCACGGATCTCCAAGGCGCCATTGGCCTTCCGCACCTCACCCTTGAGCGTCGCGCGGTACCCGAGGTGGCGTCCGGTGATCGTGTCGCTGGCCCGCAGACCCGCGACGTCGCCTTCGAACACCACCTCGCCCCCGGACGCGCCGGCGCCCGGGCCCAAGTCGACGACATGATCGGCGATCGCGATGGTCTCCGGTTTGTGCTCGACGACCAGCACGGTGTTGCCCTTGTCGCGCAACGCCAGCAGCAAGTTGTTCATCCGGGCGATGTCATGCGGGTGCAGGCCGATGGTGGGCTCGTCGAACACATAGGTGACATCGGTCAGAGACGAGCCGAGATGACGGATCATCTTGACCCGCTGGGCTTCTCCGCCGGACAGTGTGCCGGCCGGCCGGTCGAGGGACAGGTAGCCCAGCCCGATCTCGACGAACGAGTCCAGCGTGTGTTGCAGGGACGCCAGCAGCGGGGCCACTGTTTTCGCTGCGGACGTTTTCTTGACGTCGCCGAGCCAGGCGGCCAGGTCGGTGATCTGCATGGCGCAGCACTCGGCGATGTTGACGCCCTCGATCGTCACCGAGCGCGCGGTCTCGGACAATCGGGTGCCGTCGCACTCCGGGCACGTGGTGAACGTGACCGCACGTTCGACGAAGGCGCGGATGTGCGGCTGCATGGCCTCGACGTCCTTGGCCAGAAACGACTTCTGGATCTGCGGGATCAGCCCGAGGTAGGTCAGGTTGACCCCGTCGACCTTGAGCTTGGTGGCCTCCTTGTGCAGCAGCGCGTCGAGCTCCTTCTTGGTGAACGTGTTGATCGGCTTGTCCGGATCAAAGAACCCGCAGCCCCGGAAGATCCGGCCGTACCAGCCATCCATGCTGAAGCCGGGAATGGTCAGCGCACCCTCGTTCAGCGATTTGGTGTCGTCGTACAACGCGCTCAGGTCGATGTCGTTGACCGCACCGCGCCCCTCGCAGCGCGGGCACATCCCGCCGACGATGTTGAAGTCACGTCGTTCCTTGACCGTGCGTCCACCCTTCTCCAACGTCACCGCGCCGGCCCCGCTGATCGAGGCGACGTTGAACGAAAACGCTTGGGGGGAGCTGATATGCGGCGTGCCCAGCCGGCTGAACAAGATCCGCAGCATCGCACCGGTATCGGTGGCGGTGCCGACCGTGGACCGCGGATCCGACCCGATGCGTTGTTGGTCCACGATGATCGCGGTGGTCAACCCGTCCAGCACGTCGACCTCGGGCCGGGCCAGATTCGGCATGAACCCCTGCACGAAGGCGCTGTAGGTCTCGTTGATCAACCGCTGCGATTCGGCGGCGATCGTGTCGAACACCAGCGAGCTCTTGCCGGACCCCGAAACCCCGGTGAACACCGTCAACCGGCGCTTCGGCAACGCGATGTCGACGTCTTTGAGGTTGTTCTCCCGGGCACCGGTGACGCGGATCAGATCGTGACTGTCGGCGGGATGCATCGGTTAGCGCGACTCCTGGATACGGACCATGTTGCCGGCGGGATCGCGAAGTGCGCAGTCCCGCACACCGTATGGTTGCTCAGTCGGTTCCTGGACCACTTCGACGTCTCCGGCCTGCACTTTTTCGAAGGTACTGTCGAGATCTTTGGTGGCGAGCAGCAGTGTTCCGAAAGTGCCCTTCGCCATCATCTCGGCGATGGTGCGGCGCTCGTCATCAGTGAGCCCGGGCGTGGCAAACGGCGGGTAGAGCACGACAGAGGTGTCGGGCTGGTTCGGCGGCCCCACCGTGATCCAACGCATCTTGTCCTTGCCGACGTCGAGGCGGACCTCGAAGCCGAGGATGTCGCGATAGAACGCCAGGGACTCCTCCGGATCGTCGAGGGGAAGCATGCTGGAGTGGATTGTGATGTCTGTGCTGTTCATGTCGTTCACGCTAGGTGGAGACGGGTGGCCGGCGCTTCTTGATTCCTGATCGGTTTGGTGACCTGCTTCTCGACGCACGACGGCATGCCTTCCGTAACTCCGGCGGTCTGCTGCCGATACGCACTCGGCGGGATGCCGACGAGTTCGGTGAACCGGGTGCTGAACGTGCCGAGCGACGCACAGCCGACGGCGAAACACACCTCGGTGACCGACATGTCACCGCGGCGCAGCAGCGCCATCGCGCGCTCGATGCGACGCGTCATCAGATATGAATACGGGGATTCGCCGTAGGCGATCTTGAACTGCCTGCTGAGGTGCCCGGCAGACATGTTGACCCCGCGGGCAAGCGCTTCGACGTTCAGCGGTTGCGCGTACTCGCGGTCGATGCGGTCCCGGACCCGGCGCAGCAGCTTGAGATCGGCTAGCGGTTGGTCGGCCACATCGGCGATAGTACGGCTACGGTGCGGTGTCAGCGGTTCGGCGCGGAGCCCACTTCGATGCCCACCTCGACACTGCGGCCAGCGCGCCCAGACCGATGGACAGGACGACGATGATCGCGAATCCCCACCGTGATCCGTGCTCCTCGGATATCACGCCGGCAAGCGCCGCCCCGATGGCGTTGCCTCCGATCAGGGCGCTGGAGAGCGTGCTCATGTAGAGGCTGTCCCGGCCGGCCGGGGTGTGCTCGCCGGCAAGTTGGTAAACGGTGACGATGATCGGTCCGATACCTAGCCCCAGCAACGCGAGTACCGCTGCCAGCAGCCAAGTTTCGGTGACCATGACCATCGCTGCGCTGACCGCAACCGCCAGGGCGGCGGCCGCCAGCCATCGTCGATACAAGCTCGTCGACGTCTGGATCAGCCCGACGCCGATCGACGCAGCACCCGAACCGACGCCGAAACCCGCATAGATCAGACCCGCGTTGGAGATGGCGCCGTGCTCCTGGGCGAAAGCGATCACCGAGGTGACCTGGCAGCCCAGCAGAGCACCGATCACGGTCATCGTCGCGATCAAGGTGAACCGGTCGCTGCGCAGCAAGGTGGTCAGCGGTGCTGCCGAGGCCGACTGTGCGGTCACCCGCGGCACCATCTGGGCACTGCGGTGACGGCTGAACAGGAAACCGAAAACAACCACGATCGCGATGCACGCCACCAAGGGGGTGGATGCCGCGGCGTAGGACAATATGCCGACGATCACCGGCCCGAACACGAATGTCAGTTCGTCGGCCAATGTCTCGTAACCGAAGGCTGCGCCTTTGACTCTGGTGCGCTCGTCGGCGGGCACGTGAGCGTCGATCACGGTGGTCCAGCGGACCCGGGCGAACGGGCCTACCGGGATGACGGTCAACCCGGTGAGCGCGGTGACGGCCAGGAGCAGCGGCAGTTGCCCGGCAGCGGTGGCGATCACCGATGCGACCGCCAGAGCATTGGCGACCAGCAGCACATAGCCGACGCGGCGTTGACCGAATCGGTCCGCGCAACTGCCGGCCAACGGACCGCCGATCGCCGCGCCCAGCGCATAGCACCCGCCGGCCAGGCCGCCGTCGGCGATCGAGTCGCGGACGGCGGCGACGTAGGCGCTGATCCCCAAGGTGAGCATCGCGATCGGAAGTCGCGCGACCAGCGCGATCGGGAAGAACGAAAGTCCGGAGTGACGGGACAGGAAGCGCAGCGGCTTGCCGGCAACCGCGCCGGCGGTAGTGGTGGTGGTCAACGATCAGCCTTGTTCATAGGGACGCCGAAGCGGTGTGCCGACGTCCCACCAACACCGTCGACACCCGGACCCAATGACTAGGACGCGTGCGTCCCGACATAGCTGCGTGCGGTTTCAGGTTAAGTCTGGGACTTTGCGGCAGTCAAATGAGCTGTGACACAGAGCTGTAGGACGCAACCATGGTGACCCGGACGACAACTAGCCTGGCGCGCCCAGCCGATACACCGCGCCGGCGTAGTCGTCGGTGATGTACACCGCGCCGTCCGGACCGGTCACCGCCGAGACGGGGCGTCCCCAGCGGCTGCCGTCGTCGGCCTGGAACCCGCCCACCAACGTCTGCTGCGGGCCCAATGTGCCGTTGTCCCAACCGAAGAACGACACCTCGGGAGCTTGCGGAGACTGCCGGTTCCAGGAGCCGTGTACCCCGACGAGAGCTCCGGGTCCGTAAGGTGGCGGTAGTTGCGCGAAACTCATTCCCAGCGGGGCCGAGTGGGCGCCCAGGGTCTGCTCGACCGGGGCCAGGGCCGCGCAATCCATCTTGCTGCCGTCTGCGTTGGTCTGCATGTCCCGGATGAATCGGGCCGGCGCTGGTCCGTCGGGATTGCAGTAGGGCCAACCCAATTCGCGTCCCGGCGTCAACTTCGCCACCGACTCCGGTGGGTGGTCGTCCACATAGTCCTGGCGTACCCGGCCCTGCGGGTCGGCCACGTTGTCCCGGTTGTTCACCGCTGTCCACAGTGCGCCGTCCGGCGCGAAAGCCAACCCGGTGCCGTTGCGTACCCCGGTGGCGAACGGTGTCGCGGGACCCCCGCCGGGCGGCACCCGCATGATGGTGGCCCGCGGCGGGGTGGCGGTGCGGTCCTCGGCCGAGATGTTTCCCGTGGAGCCGATCGAAAAGTACACCGCCCCATCGGATCCCACCGCCACGCTCTTGAGGGCGTGGGCATAGGCGCCGTGCAGCTCGGGGCTCTTGGCGTCGGGCAGGTCACCGGCGACGGTGCGGCGATTGACCGCTCGCCCGTCGACGTAGTCGTAGGCGTCGATGCGGTTGCTCTCGGCCACGTACAGCGTCGTCCCCGCGAACGCCAGACCGTGCGGTTGCTCCAGCCCCTCGAGCAGGGGGCGCTGCTCGGGGAGCACCGTCAGCACCTGCCCGGTGGCCGGTACCGACACCAGCAAGGTGCCATCCGGGGCGAATGCGGCCATCCGCGCCTTGGGTATCCGCGCGATCACCTCGATCGTCCACCCGGCGGGGACCTGGGCCCGGCGGGGTTCATCGAGCGGGGCCTGGGCGAACCGCTCGGGCACCTGCAGGAGTACCGAGGCCAAACCTGCCGGCGGTTGCTCGGTGGTCGAGGCCGACGGTGGCGCCGGTTCGGATGTCGGCTCGGCCGAGCACGCGGCCAGCACGGCCACGGTGATCACTGCGATCGCGCTACGCGCCGCCCAAACCCGCATTCATCTCCCAAACCAGGATCTCGGTTTCAGTGTCTGCTGTGACCCGGCCGCCCGCATCGGTGAGCCGGGCGGCGTCACCCGCGCTGAGCGGCCCGGAACCCTCCAGCGTGACCGCGCCACGGGCGATGAACAGGTGGACGTAGCGGGCCTGCGGCAGTGTCACCGAGTCGCCGGGCTGCAGGCGGGCGCCGTAGAGGGTGGCGTTGCGGTTGTGCAGCGTGACGGCCGCGTCGACGACGCCCGACGCGATCGGGGTCAGCGAGTTGGTGAGCTCGATCTCCTGCTGCTGATAGCTCGGTGTCACGCCGGCGGTGTCCGGCAGCACCCACATCTGCACGAAATGCACTGGCTCGGTGTCGGATCCGTTCTTCTCCGAATGCTGCACGCCGGTGCCTGCCGACATCCGTTGGGCCAGGCCGGGATAGATCACCCCGGAATTGCCCATCGAATCCTTATGCGCCAATTGGCCGGACAGCACCCAGGTGACGATCTCCATGTCGCGGTGCGGGTGGGTATCAAACCCAGCAGCCGGCGCCACGATGTCGTCGTTGTTCACCAGCAATAGGCCGTGGTGGGTGTTGGCCGGGTCGTAGTAGTCGGCGAACGAGAACGAATGCCGTGATTGCAGCCAGTCGGTCGTGCTGGTGCCGCGATCGGCCCCGCGTCGGATGTCGACTGTGGGCGTCCCGGAAGCCATGGCGCCAGCCTACCGATGCCCTTCGCTGACCAACCGGTGGATAGGGCGGGCAGGGGCTTAATGTGTTGGACGTGGAACTCAACGGAGCAAGCGCCATCGTCACCGGTGGCGCATCAGGTATCGGCGCGGCGACTGCCCGCCAGTTGGCTGCCAAGGGAGCCCGCGTCGTCGTGGCTGACCTGCAGGCGGAGAAGGGCGAGGCCCTCGCCAAGGAGATCGGTGGCGCCTTCGTCAGCGTCGACGTCACCGACACCGCACAGATCGAGGCCGCCGTCAACAAGGCGACCGAGCTCGGCCCGCTGCGCGCCCTGGTGAACTCGGCCGGTATCGGCTGGGCCCAGCGGACCATCGGCAAGGACGGCGAGTTCGCCTCGGCGCACAACCTGGATGCCTACAAGAAGGTCCTGGCGATCAACCTGGTCGGCACCTTCGACTGCATCCGGCTGGCCGCCACCGCGATGAGCCGCAACGAGCTCACCGACACCGGCGAGCGCGGCGCGATCGTCAACATGACCAGCGTGGCGGCCTTCGACGGCCAGATCGGCCAGGCCGCCTACTCGTCGTCCAAGGGTGGTGTCGTCGGCCTGACCCTGCCGGTGGCCCGTGACCTGTCCGCGGTGGGCATTCGCGTCAACACCGTGGCGCCCGGCCTGATCGACACCCCGATCTACGGCGAGGGCGAGGCGTCGGAGGCGTTCAAGGCCAAGCTCGGTGAGTCGGTGCTGTTCCCGCACCGCCTCGGCAAGCCCGAAGAGCTGGCCTCGATGGTCGTCGAACTCCTGACCAACTCGTACATGAACGCCGAGGTGGTCCGCGTCGACGGCGGCATCCGGATGCCCCCCAAGTAACGTCCCTCTGCCGAACAGACACAAACCCGTACCTTTTTCCCCGAAAAGGTACGGGTTTGTGTCTTTTCGCGGGAGATCAGGCGGCGCGGTGAAACGCGCGGTAGATCCGTGCGCAC
>NZ_LZJD01000059.1:0-36494 GCF_001666875.1 Mycobacterium sp. E802 | reverse complement strand
GCCGGCACCCGGGCTGCTGCCGATGCCGCGGTGGTGCACCTGCTGGCTGAGCAAGCCACCCTCGATGCCAACAGCCCCACCCCCGGCTACCTACCCGGCTACGGGATCGTGCCCGCCCAAAGCGTGCGCGACCTGGCCGCCAACGCCACCCGCAAACCGGTGCACCTACCCGACGACAACCCCACCCCCGAGACCACCCGCGCGGCGGCTGACAGTAGTGAGGCCGCGCCAGCCTCCACCGCCAGGACCTCTGCTCCAGAGCCTGGGTATCGCCCGTCGGTGGCGTTGCGGGAGTTCATCTTCTGGCGGGATCTGACCTGCCGGTTCCCCGGCTGTGACCGGCCCGCACAGTACTGCGATGTCGACCACACCGTGCCCTATCCGGCCGGGCCGACCCATCCGTCGAACACCAAAATGTATTGCCGCACACACCATCTCGTCAAAACGTTTTGCCCCGGCTGGGTCGATCGCCAATCACCTGATGGCACCGTCGAATTCAACACACCCACCGGGCACACCTACACCACCGAAGCCCACGGCGCCACGCTGTTTCCCATCCTGGGCCAACCCACCGGGGACCTCAACCTCCCCGATCCCGAGGCGCAAAGTCCGCACCGTGGCATGAAGATGCCCAAACGCAGCCACACCCGCGAACAAGAACGCCAAGAACGCATCGCCGAAGAACGACACCTACGCGCCGAAATCAACAACGACCTCGACGTCGAACGCCAATACCAAATCTGGCTCGCCGAAGAATACGGACCACCACCACCGTTCTGAACGGCGGCATCAACCCTCGGCGCGCTCCTTCAGGCGCTGCAGGGTCAGCCGGATGTGTTCCGCATTGGCACCGTCACGATCCGCCACCCCGGTAGCCAACCCGGCGACCTTCTTGAACCAGCCCGCGCGGCGGTCCCAGGTCGATTCGGTCACCGTGCAGCCGCCGTCGGTGGCGGCGATGTCGTAACGCCAGTGCGCGACCGGGAACACCAGAGACTTCACATCGAACGCGAAGGTCTTGCCCGGCTCGGCGTCGGTGACGGTGCAGGTGGTGGACCAGCTTTTAGAGCCGTTGCGGTTGTGCCCCTTGAAAACCGCCCCAGGAGCGGCCGTGGCACCCTTCTGCCATTCCATCGCATGGGCCTCCTCGGCCAACGACGCCAGCGTGGGTAGATCGGTGATGAGCGCGTACACCGCCGCAGGGTCGGCGGCGATGGAAACGGTGGCCTTCACGGGAGCGGGAGCATTCATGGCCCGATCGTATGTTGAATGGGGTATGACCGAACGCCCCATCCTCCAACCCACCGCCGCGCATCCCATCTCCGTCACCCCGACCGGCCGTCACGTCACGGTGCGGGTCAACGGCGAGGTGGTCGCCGAGACCGACGATGCGCTCACCTTGCAGGAATCGACCTATCCGGCCGTCCAGTACATACCGCGCGCGGACGTCACCGCGGCCCTGACCCGCAGCGACACCACGACCTACTGCCCGTACAAGGGCGAGGCAAACTACTACCACGTCGGCGGGATCGACGACGCGATCTGGACGTACGAACAGCCGTACCCCGCCGTTGCCGACATCGCCGAACGTCTGGCGTTCTACCCGGACAAGGCCGACATCACCGTCGCCTAGCCTGGTGCGGTGCCCTCCACCAGCGTCGTGTTCGACGGCCCGGCGAGCCCGGGCCTGACGCTGGCGCCATGGCGCCGTAGCAGCGGGAATCCATGCCAGCGGGTCGATGCCGCCGGGGTGATCTGGCATACCAGCTTGATGGCCGGTGGCCCGGTGACCGCGCGGATCAGCAGCTCGGCGATGAACACCGTCGACTGTGAGGCCTGGGGACCTGGTAGCGCCGAGTTCCTCGACGGTTTTCCCGCGCTGATCGGCGCCGAGGACGATGCCGGCGGATTCGACCCGGTCGAGCCGACAATCGCCGAGGCCCATCGTCGAGTGCCACACCTGCGTCTCGGGCGTAGTGGACGGGTGTTGGAGGCGCTAGTGCCCGCGATCATCGAACAACGTGTCTCGGGCATGGACGCCTGGTGGGCCTGGCGGAGATTGGTGACGAAATATGGGGCTCCGGCTCCGGGGCCGGCCCCCGCCGGGATGCGGGTCATGCCGAGCCCAGAAGTCTGGCGACGTATCCCGTCGTGGGAGTTCCACCGGGCCAACGTCGACCCTCGACGGGCCCGCACGTTCGTCGGGTGCGCCCAGCGTGCCGATGCACTGGAACGGCTGACGGCCGAGCGGGCCGTGACAGCGTTGCGCTCGCTACCCGGGGTCGGCGAGTGGACCGCGGCCGAAACGGTGCAGCGGGCCTTCGGCGACGCCGACGCTCTGTCGGTGGGGGACTACAACCTGTCCACGATGGTGGGACGCACCCTGCTCGGCCGGCCGATCGACGACGCGGCGATGGTGGAACTACTCGAACCGTTGCGGCCGCACCGACAGCGAGCCGTCCGCCTGCTGGAAGCCAGTGGGCTGGCGCACAATCCGCGCTTCGGCGCTCGGCAGGCCATACCGAATCTGCGGTCGCTTTAGATCGATCATGATTGCCTGACCGGGAAGTCGGGTACCCGGGACGCGACCGAACGTGAACCGAAAGGAACCGCAATGACCGCGTTCACCATTCCCGGCATGACCGACAAGCAGGGCGCTGACACCGCCAAGCTGCTGCAGAAGCAACTCAGCACGTACAACGACCTGCACCTGACGCTCAAGCACATCCACTGGAACGTCGTCGGCCCGAACTTCATCGGGGTGCACGAGATGATCGACCCGCAGGTCGAGCTGGTCCGGGGTTACGCCGACGAAGTGGCCGAGCGCATCGCCGCCCTGGGCCAATCCCCGAAGGGCACTCCGGGTGCCATCGTCGCCGACCGTAGCTGGGACGACTACTCGGTGGGGCGCGACACCGTGCAGGCCCACCTCGCCGCACTCGACCTGGTCTACAACGGGGTCATCGAAGACACCCGTGACGGCATCGAGAAGCTCGAAAAGCTCGACCCGGTGACCCAGGACATCCTCATCGACCACGCCGCCGAGCTGGAGAAGTTCCAGTGGTTCGTGCGGGCCCACCTAGAGAACTCGGGCGGCGAACTGGCACATGAGGGGGCGCCGACCGAGAAGGGTGCGGCCGGCAAGGCGCGCCGCAAGTCCGCCTGACGCAGCGCCGCAGGGGAGCCCGGCCTGTTCAGGCCGGGCCCTCCAGCGCGTCGTCTCGCACCGGGCGTTCGGCGAGTTGTTCGGCGACGCCGAACAGATGCGCGTACAGCAGCCCGGCGATCGCCGCACCGACCAGCGGCGCCAGCCAGAACGCCCAGAGCTGCGCGGGGGCGTCGTTGCCGTTGAAGAAGGCCACCGCCGTCGAGCGGGCCGGGTTGACCGACGTGTTGGAGATCGGGATCGAGATCAGGTGGATCAGCGTCAAGGTGAGCCCGATGGCCAACCCGGCGAACCCTTTTGGCGCCCGGTCGTCGGTGGAGCCCAGGATGACCAACAAGAACACTGCGGTCAGGATTACCTCGGCCAGTAGGACTGCCGCCAGCGAGTAGCCGCCGGGTGAATGCTCACCGAAACCGTTGGCGGCCATGTTTCCCGTGGCGGTCCAGCCGTCCTTGCCTCTGGCAATCAGGTAGATCACCAGGCCGGCCACCAAACCGCCGATCACCTGGACGATCCAGTACGGCACCACCGCCGCCCACTCCACCCGGCGGGCCAGCGCGGCGCCCAGCGTGACTGCTGGATTGAAATGTCCGCCGGAGATCGTGCCGAAGGCGTAGACGCCGGTCAGCACCGTCAGGCCGAATGCGAGAGCGACGCCGAGGAAGCCGATGCCCACCGGGAAGCCGTCGGAGAGCACTTTCGCGGCGAACACCGCGCTACCGCAACCGCCAAGAACCAGCCAGAACGTCCCGATGAACTCGGCTGCCAAACGATGTCGCATTGCCGGTGTATCCATGGTGAACTCCTCCGTAGATGTGGTTCATCCGGAGCGTGTCACGCCAAACGTCGATGGCAGAGGCATTGTTGCGGAACTGATGGCACATTGAGATCAACCTGGCGGCTGATCATTGGTAGGCGGTCAGCCGGGCGATCAATGCCACCTTCCCGTCGTCGCCGACCGCGCATGCGTCGGCGACGCCGGAGCTCCGGCCGACGCGCAATGCTTTTGCCTCATAACGAGATTCGTTGCCGCCGCGGAACTGCCTGAGGTAGTTGACCCGCAACGATGCCGTGCGCCAGTGCCCACCGGCACCGAGTGCGGCCGAGGCGACCAGCTCCAGTGCGGCCGCCGACACACCGCCATGCACGATGCCGATGCTGTTGTTGACGACCGGATCGGGCAGCTGCCGCAGCACCACCGCCTCCCCGCCGGACTCGGCGACCTCCACGGACATACGGTCCTGCAGGGTTGCGGGTGGGGTTCCCTCCGTGGTGTCGGTCGGCCACTCGACGAGATGGCCGGGGACGTGGATGTGGAAGGACCGCACGGTGGCCGTACCCACCAACTGGTCTCCGTGCGTGAGCTCACACAGGCCCAGTGAACCCGTGCCCTTCGGTCCGAAGGGGCGTCCCGTCGCCACCACCGGAACCGCTGGTGAGGCCGTGATCAGGTCCATCGCCTGCGGGGTCAGTTCCAGGGCCAACTCGCTGGATACCGTCCACTCGTCATCAGCGCGGCGATAGTGGTTGACCAGACCGCCGATGTGGTCGACCAACATGGCCAGAGGGGCGACGGTCGGTTGTGCGGTCAGCGGATTGAGCAGGCCGCCGACGGGGATGGAGGCCACGCAACGGTCCGGGCCCTCCACGAGCGTTTGTACGCCCATGCGGCCCAGCGGGGTATTCAGCGGATAGTGCATCGCGGTCAAGAGTTACGCCTATCGCCGGGACTGTATACCGGCTGGGGGTATGCAGAGCGGGGAAGATCGCGTTCTGCGGGCCAAATGTTTTGCTGGACAACGGCTTTCGGTTGGCCTTCAGTGCTGGTGGCCGTGACGGCGCTGACCGGCTGTTCGCGCGCTTTCTAAGAATCTGACTAAGCTTTTCTGCAAATCAGTATATGTAGATAACGGCACGATAACGACGCTGTGTGATGTTCACAGCAAATTTTACCGGCCGTCCACCGGTTGTTGGGCCGGGGGATCGTGTCGTCGGGTCCGCTTCGGACGTCCGCTAAACCGCCTGCGCACCAAGGGCTTTCGTTTTCCGGTGGAGAAACCGGTTTCCGCGGCACAAATGGGCCGAATCAGTATAGTTAGGCTTGGCTAAGTTGGCATCTGCCACGGTTTTTGCCTTATCGTTTTCTCCACTTATGGCGTGGGGAACATAGCCGTCGTCCAGTGCTGCACGGAGGCCACCAACGCCGAGCCGGCCAATTGCCGGCGCGGTAAAGCTTCATAAGAAGCGTGTTGAAGGGCAAGGTGGGAATGGCGCCCAGAAAAGTCGGGCTGTACAACCCCGCATACGAACATGACGCATGCGGCGTGGCAATGGTGGCAGATATTCACGGCCGCCGCAGCAGAGACATCGTCGACAAGGCCATCACGGCCCTGGTGAACCTGGAGCACCGCGGTGCCCAGGGCGCCGAGCCGAACACCGGCGACGGTGCCGGCATCCTGCTGCAGGTTCCGGACTCCTTCCTGCGGGAGGTCTGCGACTTCACCCTGCCGGAAGCCGGCAGCTACGCCACCGGGATCGCGTTCCTGCCGCAGTCATCGCGCGACGCCAATGTTGCCGCCGAAGCCGTGGAGAAGATCGTCGAGGCCGAGGGCCTGCAGGTGCTCGGCTGGCGTGAGGTGCCGACCGACGACTCGTCGCTCGGTGCTCTGGCACGCGACGCGATGCCGACGTTCCGTCAGCTGTTCATCGGCGGCGCCTCGGGCATGGACCTGGAACGCAAGGCGTACGTGGTGCGCAAGCGGGCCGAGCACGAGCTGGGTACCAAGGGCCCCGGGCAGGACGGCCCCGGACGCGAAACCGTCTACTTCCCAAGCCTTTCCGGTCAGACCTTCGTCTACAAGGGCATGCTGACCACGCCGCAGCTCAAGGCGTTCTACCTCGATCTGCAGGACGAGCGGATGACCAGTGCGCTCGGCATCGTGCACTCCCGGTTCTCCACCAACACGTTCCCGTCCTGGCCGCTGGCCCACCCGTTCCGGCGCATCGCCCACAACGGCGAGATCAACACCGTCACCGGCAACGAGAACTGGATGCGCGCCCGCGAGGCACTGATCCGTACCGACGTGTTCGGTGACAACGGGCTCGACAAGATCGTCCCGGTCTGCACCCCGGGCGCCTCGGACACCGCGCGGTTCGACGAGGTGCTCGAGCTGCTGCATCTGGGCGGCCGTAGCCTGCCGCACGCCGTGCTGATGATGATCCCCGAGGCGTGGGAACGGCACGACACCATGGACCCGGCCCGTCGGGCGTTTTACGAGTTCCATGACTCGCTGATGGAGCCCTGGGACGGGCCGGCCTCGGTGTGCTTCACCGACGGCACCGTCATCGGCGCCGTGCTGGACCGCAACGGCCTGCGCCCCTCCCGCATCTGGGTCACCGAAGACGGCCTGGTGGTGATGGCCTCGGAGGCCGGTGTGCTGCCGCTCGACCCGTCCACCGTCGTCAAGAAGCTGCGCCTGCAGCCCGGCCGGATGTTCCTCGTGGACACCGCGCAGGGCCGCATCGTCTCCGACGAGGAGATCAAGGCCGAACTGGCCGCCGAGCACCCGTACCAGGAATGGGTCGAGCAGGGGCTGTTCCCGCTCGACGAGCTGCCGCCGGGTGACTACGTGCGGATGCCGCACCACCGTGTCGTGCTGCGCCAGCAGATCTTCGGCTACACCTACGAAGAGCTGAACCTGCTGGTGGCCCCGATGGCGCGCACCGGTGCCGAGGCGCTGGGGTCGATGGGCACCGACACGCCCGTCGCGATCCTCTCGACCCGGCCGCGGATGCTGTTCGACTACTTCCAGCAGCTGTTCGCCCAGGTCACCAACCCGCCGCTGGACGCGATCCGCGAAGAGGTGGTCACCAGCCTGCAGGGCGTGATCGGACCCGAGGGCGACCTGCTCAACCCGGGACCGGAATCGTGCCGCCAGATCGTGCTGCCGCAGCCGATCCTGCGTAACGCCGACCTGTCCAAGCTGATCTGCGTCGACCCCGACCACGAGGTCCGGGGCCGCAAACACGGCATGCGGGCCGCGGTGATCCGCTGCCTCTACCCCGTCAACCGCGGTGGACAGGGCCTCAAGGAAGCGCTGGACAACGTCCGCGCCAAGGTGTCCGAGGCGATCCGTGAGGGCGCGCGCATCATCGTGCTCTCCGACCGTGAGTCCAACGAGACCATGGCGCCGATCCCGTCGCTGCTGTCCGTGGCCGCCGTGCACCACCACCTGGTGCGCGAGCGCACCCGCACCAAGGTCGGCCTGGTGGTCGAGGCCGGTGACGCCCGCGAGGTGCACCACATGGCCATGCTGTGCGGCTTCGGTGCCGCCGCGATCAACCCGTACATGGCCTTCGAGTCGATCGAGGACATGGTCGACCGCGGCGTGATCAGCGGCATCTCCAGTGACAAGGCCAAGGCCAACTACGTCAAGGCCGCCGGCAAGGGTGTGCTCAAGGTGATGTCCAAGATGGGCATCTCCACCCTGGCGTCCTACACCGGTGCCCAGCTGTTCCAGGCCATCGGCATCTCCCAGGAGGTGCTCGACCAGTACTTCACCGGCCTGAGCTGCCCGGTGGGCGGCATCGACCTCGACGACATCGCCGCCGACGTCGCCACCCGCCACGCGCTGGCCTTCCTGGACCGCCCCGACGAGCGCGCCCACCGCGAGCTCGAGGTCGGCGGCGAGTACCAGTGGCGCCGCGAGGGCGAGTACCACCTGTTCAACCCGGACACGGTGTTCAAGCTCCAGCACTCCACCCGCACCGGCCAGTACTCGATCTTCAAGGAGTACACCGCCCTGGTCGACGACCAGAGTGAACGGATGGCCTCGCTGCGCGGACTTTTGAAGTTTCGTGACGGCATCCGCCAGCCCGTGCCGCTGGACGAGGTGGAGCCGGCCTCCGAGATCGTCAAGCGCTTCTCCACCGGTGCCATGAGCTACGGCTCGATCTCGGCCGAGGCGCACGAGACGCTGGCTATCGCGATGAACCGCCTTGGCGGACGGTCGAACTCGGGTGAGGGCGGCGAGAGCGTCGACCGCTTCGAGCCGGACGAGAACGGTGACTGGCGGCGCAGCGCCATCAAGCAGGTGGCCTCGGGCCGCTTCGGCGTGACCAGCCACTACCTGACCAACTGCACCGACATCCAGATCAAGATGGCCCAGGGTGCGAAACCCGGTGAGGGCGGCCAGCTTCCGGGGCACAAGGTGTACCCGTGGGTGGCCGAGGTGCGGCACTCGACCCCGGGTGTCGGCCTGATCTCACCGCCGCCGCATCACGACATCTACTCGATCGAGGATCTGGCGCAGCTGATCCACGACCTGAAGAACGCCAACCCGGCGGCGCGTGTGCACGTCAAGCTGGTGTCGGAAAACGGTGTGGGCACGGTTGCCGCGGGTGTGTCCAAGGCGCACGCCGACGTGGTGCTGATCTCCGGGCACGACGGCGGTACCGGTGCCACCCCGCTCACCTCGATGAAGCACGCCGGTGCCCCGTGGGAGCTGGGGCTGGCCGAGACGCAGCAGACCCTGCTGCTCAACGGCCTGCGCGATCGCATCGTGGTCCAGGTCGACGGTCAACTCAAGACCGGCCGCGACGTGGTGATCGCCGCGCTGCTGGGCGCCGAGGAGTTCGGTTTCGCCACTGCGCCACTGGTGGTTTCGGGCTGCATCATGATGCGCGTCTGCCACCTCGACACCTGCCCGGTGGGTGTCGCCACCCAGAACCCGGTGCTGCGCGAGCGGTTCAACGGCAAGCCGGAGTTCGTCGAGAACTTCTTCATGTTCATCGCCGAAGAAGTCCGGGAACTCATGGCGGAGTTGGGCTTCCGCACCGTCAACGAGATGGTCGGCCAGGTCGGAGCGCTGGATACGACCCAGGCCGCCGAGCACTGGAAGGCCCACAAGCTGGATCTGTCGCCGGTGCTCTACGAGCCCGAATCGGCGTTCATGAACCAGGACCTGTACTGCAGCTCGCGTCAGGACCACGGCCTGGACAAGGCACTGGATCAGCAGCTGATCACCCAGAGCCGCGAGGCCCTGGATTCCGGTTCGCCGGTGCGCTTCTCAACAAAAATCACCAACGTGAACCGCACCGTCGGCACCATGCTGGGCCATGAGGTCACCAAAGCCTATGGCGGGCAGGGGCTTCCGGACGGCACGATCGACATCACGTTCGACGGATCGGCCGGCAACAGCTTCGGTGCGTTTGTGCCCAAGGGCATCACGCTGCGGGTCTACGGTGACGCCAACGACTACGTCGGCAAGGGATTGTCGGGCGGCCGGATCGTGGTGCGTCCCGCCGACGAGGCCCCGGCCGAGTTCTCCGCCGAGGACAACATCATCGCGGGCAACGTCGTCCTGTTCGGCGCCACCAGCGGTGAGGCGTTCCTGCGCGGCCAGGTCGGCGAGCGGTTCGCGGTCCGAAACTCCGGCGCCCACGCAGTTGTCGAGGGGGTCGGCGACCACGGTTGCGAATACATGACCGGAGGCAAGGTCGTCATCCTCGGACCCACCGGCCGCAACTTCGCGGCGGGCATGTCCGGTGGTGTCGCCTACGTCTACGACCCGGCCGGTGTGCTGGGCGAGAACCTGAACAGCGAGATGGTGGAGCTGGAAGCGTTGGACGCTTCCGATGCGGCCTGGTTGCGCGACTTTGTCGCGGCCCACGTCGACGCCACCGATTCGGCTGTGGGGCAACGGGTCCTATCTGATTGGGATAACGAGTTGAAGCACTTTGTGAAGGTCATGCCGCGCGACTACAAGCGCGTGCTGGCCGCGATTGCCGAGGCCGAGCGCGCCGGCGAAGACGTCAACGACGCGATCATGGCGGCCGCCAATGGCTGATCCACGCGGTTTCCTCAAGCACACGTCCCGCGAGCTGCCGCCGCGGCGGCCCGTGCCCCTGCGGCTGAAGGACTGGAAAGAGGTATACGAGGACTTCTCCCACGAGACGCTGCAGGACCAGGCTTCACGATGCATGGACTGCGGTATCCCGTTCTGCCACAACGGCTGTCCGCTGGGCAACCTGATCCCCGAGTGGAACGACCTGGTGTACCGGGACCGGTGGCGCGACGCGATCGAGCGGCTGCACGCCACCAACAACTTCCCGGAGTTCACCGGGCGGCTGTGCCCCGCCCCATGTGAGGCGTCGTGCGTCCTGGGCATCAACCAGGACCCGGTGACCATCAAGCAGGTCGAGGTCGAGATCATCGACAACGCCTTCGACCAGGGCTGGGTGGTCCCGAAGATGCCCGACGTGCAGACCGGTAAGAAGGTCGCCGTCGTTGGGTCCGGGCCGGCCGGATTGGCTGCGGCGCAACAGCTCACGCGCGCCGGCCACACCGTCACGGTGTTCGAGCGTGCCGACCGCATCGGCGGCCTGCTGCGCTACGGCATCCCCGAGTTCAAGATGGAAAAACGCCACATCGACCGGCGTCTGGAGCAGATGGCGGCCGAGGGCACCACGTTCCGCCCCGGCGTCAACGTCGGCGTCGACATCACCGTGGCGCAGCTGCGGCTGAACTACGACGCCGTCGTGCTCGCCGGCGGTGCCACCGCCTGGCGTGATCTGCCGATCCCGGGCCGCGAGCTCGACGGCATCCATCAGGCCATGGAATTCCTGCCGTGGGCCAACCGGGTTCAGCTCGGCGACGAGGTCCTCGACGAGAACGGCCAGCCGCCGATCACCGCCAAGGACAAGCACGTCATCATCATCGGCGGTGGCGACACCGGCGCCGACTGCCTGGGCACCTCGCACCGTCAGGGCGCGGCCAGCATTCACCAGTTCGAGATCATGCCGCGGCCGCCGGAGACCCGCGCGGACTCGACGCCGTGGCCGACCTACCCGCTGATGTTCCGGGTGTCCTCGGCCCACGAAGAGGGCGGCGAGCGCGTGTTCTCGGTCAACACCGAGGAATTCGTCGGCACCGACGGTCGTGTCACCGGGCTGAAGGCACACGAGGTCAAGATGAACGCCGGCAAGTTCGAGAAGGTCAAGGGGACCGACTTCGAGCTCAAGGCCGACCTGGTGCTGCTGGCCATGGGCTTCGTCGGTCCGGAGAAGGAAGGCCTGCTGGCCAACCTCGGTGTCGAGCTGACCGACCGCGGAAACGTCAAGCGCGACGACAACTTCCAGACCTCGGTGCCCGGCGTGTTCGTGGCCGGTGACATGGGTCGTGGACAGTCGTTGATCGTGTGGGCGATCGCCGAAGGTCGGGCCGCCGCGGCCGGCGTGGACCGCTACCTGATGAGCAAGACCGCACTGCCCGCACCGATCAAGCCGACTGCTGCGCCGCAGCGGTAAGGGCACCGTGGCAGGCGGATGAGGCTGCGACGTCGCGTCGTCTCCGGGACAGTGTTGATCGCTGTCCTGGCGGTGCTCGTACATGACCACCTCATCCCGTTCAGCACGCAGTTCTACGGACTGACCGGCAACAACTTCGACCTGGACACGTATCGCGCTGCGGTGCACGCGTCGTGGGATGGTAGGAGCCTGTACGACGAACCAGCGCTGCGTGGCGCGTGGTTCGTGTATCCGCCGTTCGCGACGTTCCTGCTGGCGCCGCTGGCCTGGCTTGGTTTCGACGTCGCGAAGTTTGTCTTGCTGGCGGTGTCGATTGGCCTACTGGGGCTCATCGCGTGGCGCATCCTGCGGTTGGCCGGGGTACGGGCGGACTTTCGGCTGGGCGTGATGAGTGCGGCACTTGCTGTGATCGTCGTCGACGTCGAACCCGTGCAGGCCACGTTGTGGTGGGGGCAGATCAACGTCGTGCTCATGGCGATGGTGATGCTCGATCTGTTGCGACCCAGCGGTGCCCGGTGGCGGGGGATCGGACTGGGTCTGGCGGCGGGTATCAAGCTCACGCCGCTGATCTTCCTGCCGTACCTGCTCGTTACCCGGCAGTGGCGGGCCTCAGCCACTGCCGCAATCACTTTCGTCGCGACGGCGGCGTTGACTTGGCCGATCTTGCCGCGGGACAGTGCCTGGTTCTGGACGCATCTCGGGGACACGTCGCACATCAGCCGTATCGATCATTTGGCGAACCAGTCCATCAACGGCTTTCTGGCTCGCTACTTCGCACCGGACCCCCGTCCGGAATGGCAGTGGATTGTGTTGAGCCTGTTGGCGGTTGCCGTCGGCCTCGCGGTGGCCGCGTGGGCGCACCGGCGAGGAGAACCGGTGCTGGCGGTGGTGCTGGTGGGCCTTTTGGGTTGCGCGGTGTCGCCGTTCAGCTGGGCGGCGCACTGGGTCTGGTTCGCGCCGGCGATCTTCTGGTTCGTGGCGAAAGCGTTGACGACGCCACGACCGTGGACGGCCGGCTGGATGTGTCGCGCCGTCGGCCTGTTCGCGATGACCTTCATGTGGACGTTGCACCGGCCGGCTCGCAACCACACCACCATGTACTTCAGCGGCGTCTATTGGAACTATCTGGACCTGCGCCGGTTCTGGGTCGGCCAGTTCGCGAGTGGGTGGTATCCGCTCGTGTTCGGATGTTCCGTGATTGCGGCTGTGGGTTGGTTACGGCTGAGCACGACGCCGGAGCGGGTTGATGCCGGCCAGACGTCCATGACGTCGGACGACCTCGACGACTACCCGCCGGAGTTCCTCGATGAGGAGCTGGCGCGCACGTAGTGGGCCCGCTCGGTAATCCCACCAGTCACACCAGCCTCACGAAAAACAGCATATTTTTGTGCGGCGTGGCTCACACTGTTTGCCGGATGTCCGGTATCTAATGACTCGGTGAGAGTGCTGCGGTAACGTAGAACTACGGGTACAGCTACCAGTTAGTCGCAGGAGTGATCACCGTGTACATCAACCCGATCAGTCGGTCACGGATGGGTCGAATTGCCTGGTCATTGTTCCGTCATCCGATGAAGAGCCGCGAGTTCCCGGCCAAGCAGGAACGTCTGGTCACCGCCGACGAGCTACTTCGCTTCGGCGTCTAGGACATATCGAGCAGTTACGCTGGGCAGCCTCCTCGACTGCCCAGCGTATTTGCTTTCATTGCACCTGCCTACTCAGTTGCCCCGGAGCGCTTCGGCCAATGGCTCGAGCACGGCCGGATCGTAGGGCGGCGGTAGATAGATGATCGCCAGATCCAGGCCCTCGGCGCCGAGCGCGGCGGCCTCGTCGACCACCTTCGCAAAATCGCGGTCCTCGCCGAGGCGCACATGCGCCGACAGCGTGATCTCCTTGGGGTCGCGACCGAGGTCAGCGCAATGCGCGGCGAGCACGTCGCGCTTACGGGCGAATTCCTCGGGCGGACCACCGACGAAGTTCCAATGGTCGGCGTACTTCGCGGTGATCCGGAGCGTGCGCTTTTCCCCGCTACCGCCGATGCAGAACGGCGGATGCGGCTGCTGCGGGCCCTTCGGTTCGTTGCGCGCGTCCTTGAGTTGATAGAACCTGCCGTCGAACGTCGTCGTCTCCTGGCTCAACAGACCCTTGAGAACCTCACAGGCCTCCTCGAAGCGATCGAAGCGCTCTTTGATCGAACCGAGTTCGATGCCGTATGCGCCGGACTCCTCCTCGTTCCAGCCGGCGCCGATGCCCAGTTCCAGGCGGCCGTTGGAGACGATGTCGAGTGCGGAGGCCATGTTCGCGAGCACCGCCGGGTGGCGGTAGTGGATACCGGTGACGAGCACGCCGACCCGCAACCGCTCGGTGGCCTGGGCCAGCGCGGTGAGCGTGGTCCAGCCCTCCAGACAGGGGCCGGACGAGTCAGAGAAGATCGGATAGAAGTGATCGAACGTCCAGCCGGATTCGAAGACGTCGATCTGGTCGGCAGCTTTCCAGACGGCAAGCATGTCGGCCCACGTGGTGTTCTGCGGTGAGGTTTTGAAGGCGAAGCGCACGTCATCCGAAACTAGTCGCGTCCGCTGGTTCATTCCTGGCAATCCAAGCCGTGCTGATTACGTATCTTCACGGCTATTTCGCCGCCGCAATCGGTAGTGTCGGGCACAGAAAAATACGAAATCGTGCGACCTGAGCATCTGGAGCGAACATGAGTGAGTACGCAGTCACCGATCCGGCGACCGCCGAGGTGATCGCCACCTACCCGACCTCGACCGACGCCGAAATCCAGGCCGCGATCGAGGCTGCCGCCAAGACCGCCCGCAGCTGGGCGCGCACCACCACGGTGGCCGAGCGGGCCGCACTCTTGGCGAAGGTGGGGAAGCTGCACGAACAGCGCCGCGAACAACTTGCCGACGTGATCGTCCGTGAGATGGGCAAGCCGCGGGATCAATCGCTGGGTGAGGTGGACTTCTGCGCGGCCATCTACCAGTACTACGCCGACAACGCCGAGAAGTTCCTGGCCGACGAGCCGATCGACCTCCTCGAGGGCGAGGGCAGCGCGGTGATCAAGCGTGGCCCGATCGGTGTGCTGCTCGGCATCATGCCGTGGAACTACCCGTACTACCAGGTGGCCCGATTCGCCGGCCCAAATCTGGTGGTGGGCAACACGATTCTGCTCAAGCATGCGCCACAGTGCCCCGAATCCGCCGAGCTGCTGCAACTGCTCTTCCTGGAGGCCGGCTTTCCGCAGGGTGCCTACGTCGACATCCGCGCCACCAACGACCAGGTCGCCGACATCATCGCCGACCCGCGGGTGGCCGCAGTGTCGCTGACCGGCTCCGAGCGGGCCGGCGCCGCAGTGGCCGAGATCGCCGGGCGCAACCTGAAGAAGTGTGTCCTGGAACTCGGTGGCTCCGATCCGTTCATCGTGCTGTCCACCGATGATCTCGACGCCACCGTCGAGTCTGCGGTCGAGGGCCGGATGGAAAACACCGGTCAGGCCTGTAACGCCGCCAAGCGATTCATCGTCGCCGAGAACCTCTACGACGAGTTCCTGACCAAGTTCACCGAGAAGCTGCTGGCGGCCGCCGACGGGATCGCGCCGTTGTCGTCGGAGGCCGCAGCCGAACGCCTTGAGCAACAGGTGAAGACGGCCGTCGACCAGGGCGCCCAGCTGACCTCGGCCGGTGAGCGCCGCGGCGCGTTCTACCCGCCGGCCGTGCTCACCGGCGTCACCGAAGACAACGACGCGTACCACCAGGAGCTGTTCGGCCCGGTGGCCGTGGTGTACAAGGCCGGCTCCGAAGACGAGGCCATCGCCATCGCCAACGACACCCCGTTCGGCCTCGGCTCCTACGTCTTCACCACCGACGCCGAGCAGGCCAAGCGCGTGGCCGACCGCATCGATGCCGGCATGGTATTCGTCAACGCCGTCGGTGCCGAAGGCGCCGAGCTGCCGTTCGGTGGGGTCAAGCGCTCCGGTTTCGGGCGGGAACTCGGCCGCTACGGCATCGAGGAGTTCGTGAACAAGAAGCTGATCCGTATCGCCGGTTGAGCGCCGGCGCCGACGGGCACACTGGACACATGGACCCGGTCACCGCGCTGCGCCAGATCGCGTACTACAAGGACCGGGCGCGGGAGGACCCGCGACGGGTGATGGCTTACCGCAATGCCGCCGACACCGTCGAGGCGTTGACCGATGCCCAGCGCGAACGTCTCGGCGCGAGCAACAGTTGGCAGACGCTGCCCGGGGTCGGACCCAAGACCGCGAAGGTGATCGCGCAGGCCTGGGCCGGCCACGAGCCGGACTCCTTGGTCGAATTGCGTTCAGCCGCCAAGGATCTCGGCGGTGGAGAGTTGCGCGCGGCGCTGCGCGGTGACCTGCACGTGCACTCGAACTGGTCCGACGGGTCGGCGCCGATCGAAGAGATGATGCTGGCCGCACGGGAACTCGGCCACGAATACTGTGCGCTCACCGATCATTCGCCGCGGCTGAAGATCGCCAACGGGTTGTCGCCCGAGCGGTTGCGCGAGCAGCTCGACGTCATCGAGCAGGTGCGCGAGCTCGTCGCGCCGATGCGCATTCTCACCGGGATCGAGGTGGACATCCTCGAAGACGGATCGCTGGACCAGGAACCCGAGTTGCTCGAACGCCTGGACGTGGTGGTGGCCAGTGTGCACTCCAAGCTGGCCATGGATGCCCCGGCGATGACCCGGCGCATGCTGAACGCCGTCGCCAACCCGCATACCGATGTGTTGGGGCACTGCACCGGGCGGCTGGTCACCGGCGGGCGGGGACAGCGTCCCGAATCGAAGTTCGACGCCGAGAAGGTGTTCACCGCCTGCCGTGACCACGGCACTGCCGTCGAGATCAACTCCCGCCCGGAGCGGCGCGACCCGCCGACGAGGCTGCTCGAGCTGGCCCGGGACATCGGCTGCGTGTTCAGCATCGACACCGATGCGCATGCACCCGGTCAGCTCGATTTCCTGGGTTACGGTGCGCAGCGGGCGTTGGATGCCGAGGTTCCCGCCGAGCGGATCGTCAACACCTGGCCCGCCGAACAACTGCTCGACTGGACTGCCTCATAGACTCACGCGATGCACGCGGATCTCGGCATCGACACCGTCATCACCCTGCTGGCCGCCGGCCTGATCTTCCTGCTGGCGCTGGTACTCGGGGTGTGGAAGTACCGGCAGATGGCCACGAGTGAAAATCACCTGGCCCACCCGTACGTCGACATCGCCCACCGAGCCGCCCTGCTGTATTCCTTCGCGACGCTGCTGGTGGCGGTGTTCGTCGAGCTCAGTGCCTGGCCCACCGCGGTCAATCTCACCGCGGCCATGGTGCTCGTGTTCTTCTTCGTCGTCGCGATCGGCAGTTACATCGAGCACGGCGCCAAGCAGGACACCACCAACCAGTTCGAGCACCCGACCGGGGCCCTTCATGCCGGCATGGTGGCGCTGATCGTGGGAGAGATCGGTGGATTCGCGGTATTGCTGGCCGGATTCATTGCGGCGCAGTTCTTTTAATACGGCAGCGTAGGCATTTCCAGGCCAGGATCCCGCCCGACGAGCACCCCGCGGGTCAGCATCGCGTTGCCGAACCGCTGACGTACCTCGTCGATCGCGCCGTCGATCGCCACCGGATCGGGCTCAGATTCGAACGGCAACTCCAACTGCTGGCTGCCCGCATGGTCGATGTTGGACACCGCGAAACCGATGAGGGTGAGCCCCCGCTCGGCGATGACGGGCGCAGCGGCGCTCACCAGGGCCCGCGCCGCGGCCAGCACCGCCTCCGTCGAGGCGGTGGCCCGGGGGAGGGTGTGCGACCGGGTGGCGCGGCCGAAATCGTCGAAACGCAAACGCAATACGACGGTACGTCCGGTGCGCCCGGCGCCGCGCATCCGGCGGGTGATGCGGTCGACCAGATTGACCACCACCATGTCGACCTCCGCGGCCGACATGGTGTTGCCGCGTCGCCCCAGCGCGCGCTGGGCGCCGATCGAACTGCGCCGCACGCCCGTCGTCACCCTCCGGCGATCGATGTTGCGCGACAACGCATACAGTTGCCGGGCCATAGCGCCGCCGACCATGGTGCTCAGTGCCGACTCGGACAGCTCGGCCACGTCGGCCACCGTCTCGACGCCGTGGTCGTGCAGTTTCGCGGCGGTCTTGGCGCCCACACCCCAGAGCCGGCGCACCGGCAGCGGATGCAGGAACGCCAGCTCGCGATCGGGCGGGACCAGCAGCAGCCCATCCGGTTTGGCGACCTGGCTGGCCACCTTGGCCAGGAACTTCGTGCGGGCGATGCCGACCGTGATGGGCAGGCCCACCTGCTCGCTGACCTGCTCGCGCAGCCGTCGGGCGATCTGCACCGGCGTGCCCGACACCCGGGCCAGCCCGGACACGTCGAGGAACGCCTCGTCCACCGACAACGGCTCGACCACCGGCGTCGTGTCTTCGAAGACCCTGAACACCTCTCGACTCGCCTCCGAGTATTCCGACATCCGCGGCGGCACCACCACGGCCTGCGGGCACAACGCCCGAGCCTGGCGTCCGCCCATCGCGGTGCGCACGCCGAACGCCTTGGCCTCGTAACTGGCCGCCAGCACCACGCCGCCCCCGACGATCACGGGCCGGCCGCGCAGCGCCGGATCGTCACGCTGCTCGACCGAGGCGTAGAACGAGTCGAGATCAGCGTGCAGGATGGCTGCCTGCAGAGTCGGACCATCGGACACGAACATATGTTCGCATAGTCGGGGCCTAGTGACTCAAACTCTCGGCACGGTTGGTGGCCGCCAACGGCTGACAGATCCTGCGATGAGACCGAAGACCGTATCCGGTGTGAGGCGCAGCGCGACGTCGCGGCTGCGCATCAGCATTTCGGTGCGTGGACTCGCAATATAGGACCCGATCTTGGAGGCGCAGTAGAGCGCTAGGTGGCGCCGACGGCGTTTCGCCAGTTCGGTGGCACCGCCAGTGGCCAGGGTGATCGCATCTTCCATGGCCAGCGCCGCCCCCTGGCCGAAGGTGGGGCGCATGGTGTGCGCCGCGTCGCCGATGAGTACGACTTTTCCGCGGACCAGATCACGCACTGGCGGGGCTTCGAAGATCTCCGGGGTGGCGATCTGGGGCGGGTCGGCCGCATCGATCAACATCGGCAGCGGTGTCGCCCAGTCCCGATAGTCACGTAACTGGGCGTGCGGTTGGTGTGTCCCGCCGTAGACGTAGGTGCGTCCATCGGCCAGCGGCAGGATCCCGAAATCGGCGACCCGTCCCCAAATTGAGCCGAATCCGGAGTCCAGTTCACGGTCGACGATCCACGACCAACCATTTGTGCCGGTGAATCTCGGTGGCGGCGCATCCGGCCAGAGCGATCGTCGGACGACACCACGGGTGCCGTCGGCTCCGACGACGAGGTCGAATCGCTGTTCGCGGTCGTTCACGGTCAGCGAGCCGTCGACGCCCACGCCTGTCACCGTGCTGCCGTAGTGCAGGCAATGCGCCGGGAGGCGGTCGGTCAGCCAGGTGATCAGCTGCCGACGCAGCACGGTTGCGTACTGGTCTCCGCCGGTGAGTTGGGCCAGCGTGCGGCGCACGAGAACGCGGCCGTCGTAGGTGCGTACGGTGGCCGACGTTCGTGACCACGGCTCGGTGAGGATGTTCTCGCGCACGCCGAGAATCGAGAGGCACGTCAGGGCGTTCTGGGCGAGGGAGATTGCGCCGCCGGCCGTGGACGGACCGGCGGATTTTTCGAACACGTCGACGTCGTGGCCGGTGTCGCGGAATGCGATTGCAGCCGCAAGGCCGGCGAACCCGCCACCGACGATCCCCACCCGCATGTTCGTAAACTACGACGTGTAGTAGTGGAAGTCGAGTGGCCAGGGCGCTGATTAGTCGGTGTCGCCGTAGATGCTGGTCAACCAGATGTGGGTGAGGGTGTCGACCACCTTGTCGTAGTCGACCGCGGGTTGTTCGGCGCTCAGGGCCGCCATCATGGTCCGCTCGTTCATCAGGTTGAGCGACGTCGCGAGATCCCGCGCGGAAATGGTGTCGGGGGCTGCTCCGCGCTGCCGTTCGGCCGCGATCAGGGCGGCCGTCAGATTGATCCACTTCTGCATGAGCCCGGACCAAAAAGTGCGAAACTCCGGACTGCTGTTGAGCGCCTCGGTGCCGGCGCGGGCAGTGGCGGGGTGCGAGGCGAACGAGTCGAAGAAGATCTCGATGCCCCGGCGAATCGCCCGCTTGGGATCGGCCGGCATGTCTTCGAGCGCGCTGTCGAAGCCCGTGTCGGCACGCTTGATCAGTGGATCGATCAATGACAGTAAGACTGCTTCCTTCGACGGGAAGTAGAAGTAGAAGGTCGGGCGAGAGATTCCGGCGCCTTTGGCCAGGTCATCGACAGATATGTCGGCGAACTTCTTGTTTTCCAGCAGCTGCCGAGCCGTTGCGAGGATCGCCGCCTCACGGTCGTCGCCCGATGGCCGGGCGGCTCGGCGACCGCGCGGCGCGCGGGTGGTGCTGGAGGTGGTCACAGCCAGAACCTTAACACTGTGTTGAATTTATCAACAGGCTGTTGACCCACTCAACACCGTGTTGATACCGTCGGTCCCATGAACGAACACTTCGATGTCGTGATCGTCGGCGCCGGTATCTCCGGCATCAGCACGGCCTGGCACCTGCAGGACCGCTGCCCCACCAAGAGCTACGTGATCCTCGAGCGCCGGGAGAACATCGGCGGCACCTGGGACCTGTTCAAATACCCGGGCATCCGCTCCGACTCGGACATGTTCACCCTCGGGTTCCGGTTCAAGCCCTGGGAGTCGGCCCGCTCGATCGCCGACGGCCAGTCGATCTGGAACTACATCAACGAGGCCGCCGACGAGAACGGCATCCGCGAGCACATCCGCACGGGCCACCGCGTCCTGTCGGTGGACTGGTCGGACGCCGACAACCGCTGGACCGTGGACATCGAGCACAACGGCGAAGCCAAGCAAATCACCGCGTCGTTCCTGTCGGTGTGCAGCGGCTACTACAACTACGACGAGGGCTACTCACCCGAATTCCCGGGTGCCGCGGACTTCAAGGGTCAGATCATCCACCCGCAGCACTGGCCCGAGGACCTGGACTACACGGGCAAGAACGTCGTCGTGATCGGGTCCGGGGCCACCGCGGTGACCCTGATCCCGTCCCTGGTCAACGGCGGCGTCGGCCACGTGACGATGCTGCAGCGCTCGCCCACCTACATCGGCTCGCTGCCGCTGGAGGACCCCGTCGCGCTGAAGACAAACAAGTACCTGCCGAAAAACCTGGCGCACTTCGTCAACCGGTGGAAGCAGATCGGCTACAGCACCGGGCAGTACCAGGTTGCCCGCAACTTCCCGGCGGTCTTCAAGAAGGTGCTGCGCCGGATGGCCGAACGCCGGCTGCCCGAGGGGTTCGACTACGACAAGCACTTCAGCCCCCGATACAACCCGTGGGACGAGCGAGTGTGCCTGGCGCCCAACGGTGATCTGTTCAAGGCGATCCGCTCGGGCAAGGCCGGCGTCGTCACCGACACCATCGAGACCTTCACCGAAACGGGCATCAAGCTCACCTCGGGTGAGGAGCTGCAGGCCGACATCATCGTCACCGCAACCGGTTTGAACATGCAGCTGTTCGGCGGTGCGGTGGCCCACCGCAACGGTGAGCCGATCGACCTGACCAAGTCCATGACCTACAAGGGTCTGATGCTCTCCGGCGTGCCGAACATGGCGATCACCTTCGGTTACACCAACGCATCCTGGACGCTCAAGGCCGATTTGGTCTCCGAGTTCATCTGCCGCGTGCTGAACTACATGGACGCCAACGGTTTCGACCGGGTCGAACCACAGCACCCCGGCGACAGCGTCGACGAACTGCCGTTCATGGACTTCACCCCTGGCTACTTCCGCCGGGCCATGGACACCCTGCCCAAGTCAGGCTCGGCAGCGCCGTGGAAACTCAAGCAGAACTACTTCTTCGACATGCGCACGATCCGCTACGGCAAGGTCGACGAGGAGTCGCTGCACTTCACCAAACACCGTGCAGCCGTGAAGGTTTGAGTCAGGTCACGCGGCGACGACGACGATGCCGTCCTCGTCGGCGTACGCGATCTCGCCCGGAACGAACGTCACGCCGCCGAAGCTGACCTCGACGTCGCGCTCACCCTCACCGGTCTTGGTGCCCTTGCGCGGGTTGGTGCCCAGGGCCTTGATCCCGACGTCGATGGTCCGCAGGGCGGCCGCGTCGCGCACTGCGCCGTGCACGATCACCCCGGACCAGCCGTTGTCGGCGGCCAGTCCGGCGATGATGTCGCCCACCAGCGCGGTGTGCAGCGAGCCGTTGCCGTCGACCACCAGCACCCCGCCGTTACCCGGGGTGGACAGGATCGACTTGAGCAGTGCGTTGTCCTGGAAGCAGCGCACCGTGGTGATCGGCCCGGCGAACATGGTCTTGCCGCCGTAGTTCTGCAACTGCAGATCGCAGCTACGGACGTCGGGGTAGATCTCGTCGACCAGATCAGCGGTGGCGCGCGGTTCGATACTCACCCCGCAATTATCGCAGCTCGCTAGCGGCCGACACTTTGCACGATGATGTCGTGCACGAACTGGGCCAGCCCGGGCTCGGCATCGTCGTAGTAGCGGGCGAAGCGCTCGTCCTGCACATAGATGTTCGCCAGGGCAGGCCACTATTGACCCTGACGTCGCGTCAGGGTCAACCGGAAAGTCAGTCTTCCTCGGAACTTCGCCTGCTGAGCAGGACCAGGATCACGGCCAGAACACCGACGGCCACCGCTGCCACCACGGGCAGTTTGGACGACGGGCTGTCGGCCAGTGGAACCGGCGCTGGGCCAGCCACCGGGTTGGTGGCCGATGTGACGGTCGACTTGGCTTGGGCAGCAGCCTCTTTGGCTGCCTTGGCGACATCCGGGACCGGGATGGCGGGTGCGGGTGCGGGCTCGACAGGAGCCGCGGGAGGAGCGGGCGGCGGAGCAGGCTGCACCTTTTTCGCCGGGGCCTTTTTTGCCGGAGCTTTCTTGGCGGCCTTCGCCGGGGCCTTTTTCGCAGCCGCCTTCTTGGCCGGGGCTTTCTTGGCGGCTTTCTTGGCAGGCGGAGGACCGGGCTTGGGAGCCGACTCAGCCGCGGTCTCGGGCTTCTCGGCGGGTTGATCCTGCTCCTCTGCCATCTGGCTGCTCCTTTGCAGTATCTGGTGTTCCGCGCCAGCGCGGTCGGTGGGGGCCGGCAGTATTCCCATCATGCCAGGCGCCCCGGCGGTCAACCCGTGACGGCCAGAGCCGCGGCAAGGGTGACCGCGACAGCCATGATGCCCAACTCCACGATCGAGCGGTTCTGTGACAGCGCAGCCGTGCTGCGGTGGGCGCGCGCCGCGGGCAGCCATTGTGAGCGGTTTCGCCACGCCAGGCCCAGCAGCGCCACGGTCACCACCAGCTTGGCCGTCAACACCCGGCCGTAATCGGTGGTCAATAACTCGGTTGGCGACCCCAGCCGGATGGCCGCCCCGGCGACCCCGGCGGCCAGCAGCACACCCACGCACCACAGCGACAACTGCGAGAACCGGGGCAACACCCTGGCCCACTGGCCGCGGTGGGTCACGGTGAGCAGCAGCGCCGCGAGCACGCCACACCACACCGCGGCGGCCAAGGCGTGCACCGCCACCGCCATGCCGCCGATCGGGCTCTCCGAGAGGTGCCCGGTCAAGGTTCTGGCGGCCATGCCGACCGCCGCGAGGCCCACGGTGGCAGCGGTGGTGGTGGCGCTGCGGGGAACGAAGATCGCCACCACGCCGACGATCAAGGCCGCTGCGATACCGACCAAACCTGATCGTCCCGCGGCCGTGTGCACACCGAAATCGACCAGGGTGTGCGTGCCGAGCTGCCAGAACCGCAGGCCTGCGGTGGCCGCCGCCTCCGCCGTCAGCCGCACGACCTCGGCCATCAGCCAGACCGCCGCCGCCACGGCCAGTGGCCCAGCCGCCTTACGGCCCAACTCGTCGCGATAGCGGGCGGATTCCAGCAGCGGCACCGCGGCCAACCCAAGCGTGACGACGGCCGCGCCGTCGGCCAGCGCCCGGATCAGCGCTGCCGTCATCGTTGACGTCGGACCGCCCACCAGGCTCCGCCGCCGACGAGCACGACGGCAACCAGGACGAAAGGCCACACCACGATGCCGCCGTCGGACTGCGCCGGGGAGGCGGCGGCCGGTCCGGGGGTGCCCGTGCCCGCGACGGTCAGCTCGAACGACCACGAGCCCGAGACCACATGGCCGTCTGCCGAGGTCACCCGGTAGTTCACCGTGTAGGTGCCGGCCGGGCCGAGCGGACGGACACCGACACTGATCACGGCGCCGGCGACCTTCGGATCCCCGTCGGACCACAGGTTGTGGTCCGGACCGACGACCGTCATGCTCGCGAACGCCGGCTGCAACGCCTCGTTGAACGTCGCGCTCACCCGCTGCGGGGACGAACTGAGCGACGACTGCTCGGCCGGATCGGCGGCGATCCGCGCCGCATGCGCCGACGCCGCCGGGGCACCGAGCAGCGCCGAGGCGGCCAGGAGCAGCCCGGTCAGGCCGGCGGCCAACAACCGGCTCATGACCGGCGCCGGTTGAGAAGCGCCGCCACCACCGCGGCGGCCGCGACGATCAGTGCCCCGCCGGCCAGCCAGCGCGCCGAGTTGTCGACGGTGCCTGCCGGCTCCGCGGCAGTCGGTGCGGTGGGAGGTGACGTGCTCCCGTGCGCGGCATGCGCGTCGTCTGACGGGGCGCCGCTCAGCGCCAGCTGCGGTGCCGGATGCTCGGGTTCGCTGCCGTCGGGCAACGGAGCCTGATCCCACCGGACCACGGTGCCATCGGAGTAGGTCTGGACGGCCGGGAAACTCGCCGTTGGGGCGTCCGGCAATTTGACCGACACCCGGAACAGGGCGAACTGCTCCGAGGAGATTCCCACCCCGGGATTCGCCGTCCAGGTCACCGACCGAACTGTGCCGGCGGCGGTGTCGCGGTCCAGCTTGGCCGTCCAGCCTGGCACGACCTCGGTGCGGGCCGAGGCCACATCGGGCAGTTCGACTGTCAATTGGGTTGTGAGCGCACCGGTGTCCGACTCACCGGGCACGCGGAAGGTGAGCACCGACGTGTTCCCTGGTGCCGGATTGTCGGCGTCGACGTGGACGTGGGCCCAGGCGGGCGCGGCGGTGAGCAGGCCGGCGACGGTTACCGCGGCGGTGGTGAGCAGGGCGCGCGAGGACACCCCGGTGAGGGATTGCATGTCTTGGTCTTTCTGTGTCGTTCGGGTCGGTGTGATCAGGCGGGAAGCCGGACCGGTGGACCGCGATGCGACACAGAGGCGGCCAGGAAGAGTGCGGAGTGCAACGGCTGATCGGCGCCGTCGGCAAGGGCGCGGACCGTCGGCACCGGCACCGGGCCGCGCTCGGCGGCCACCGCACGCACCACGCGAGACACGGCCGCCGACAACCGGGCCCCGCATGCGATCAGGGCCGCACCGAGCGATACCGCCACCACGTGCGCGCCGAACATCGTCGGGCCGGGCCAGGAATCATGCGAGTGCGACGTGGCGGCCATCAATAGGTGGGCCAGCAGTTGGCCGGCACCCAGGAGCAGCCACAACACCGCGACGCGGTTCGCCCGGGCCACCGTGGCGGCGATGGTTCCCAGTGTCACGGCGAGGATCGCGAGCTGGGCGGCCACTGCCCCGGTCGGCAGGCTGCCACCCGCCATGCCATGGGCCGCCACGGCCAGCGCGGCGGTGAGCGAGCCGACGGCCGTACCGCGCAGGCCGGCTGCGGAGTCGGTACGGACGACGGTCATGGACGTCGGCTCAGACCAGGCCCAACCGAGCCATCAGGTCGGCATCGATGCCGTCGAGCTGAGCGGCGATCGCCGCGTGTGCGCCGCGACGGCGGGCGGTCGGCATGTTCTCCGCCGCGGTCACGGCAGCGGCCAGATCGGTCAGCCGCTCGCCGATCGCGGTGACGAACTGCTTGGTCTCGGCATCCTTGGGTTTCTTCTCGGCGACCTGCCGTAGCGTCTGCTCGGCACCGGAGATCCGCGCCGACAGCTCGGCACCATGTCCGGAGAACTGACCGAGTTGAGCCAGCGGAACGCCGAGCCGATCGGCCCGACGCTCGTCCAGGGCGCCCCTGGCGGCCGTGGCGGCGCGGTAGATCAGTGGCACCAGCACCGGCGCCAGCAAACGCGTGACGGTCAGCAGACGCCGAATCCGGGCGGGGGAGAGCAGGCGCCCTTCCCGTGCGGCCTTCAACTCTGCCTCGGCCACTTTGAGGGCATTGCGGTCGCTGTCGCGCTGGGCTTTGACCTGAGCTTTGAGGGCGCGGTGCGCAGCTTTTTGATCCGACCTGATGCGACGAGCCTCGTTCTTTGCGGTGAGCCGGGCTTCCAGCTTGGCCTTGGCCTTGATGGCGCGGGCTTCGGCGCGGCGGGTGGCGCGGCTTTTTCGTCGCGTGAACAGGCCCATTCCGGTTGCCTCCCGGTCAATTCGTCGTGTGTCGATGGTCACCGCAGAACTGCTGCAGACCCACAGTATCGTCCGGCCGATTTGCTCGACCGCGGCTCCCCGGGAACCAGCCGGGCAATCGGCTGAGCTAGCAAATTTGAGCTGGATGATTGTGCAAGAATCGAACCGGTTCATTTCAGCCATAGGGCGGTGCGCGAAAGGGTGGTGACAACGTGCGTTCGCGGTTGCGCGTCGCCGCCTCGACCGGTCTGGTGCTTTCTGGCCTGATCACTGCGGGGATAGGTGGAGCGCTGGCGTTTGCCGACCCCGACCGGGGCCGGCCGGCCGGCGGTCATGAAGCCTCGAGCAGCACCGGTAAGGACCACTCGGGCCCCCGAGGGGGCCGCGACCACGATCACGTCTCGGGCCACGGTCACGACGGGGACGTCCACGGCGGTGACGGCGGCCCGCGCCGCCCATGGGGTACGCGCCGATGGCACCGGCCCACCGACAAACCGACGCGGACCAGTGGTGAGCCGACGAGGACGTCGGGCAAACCTTCGGAACCCTCGGGCACGCCGACGGCCACCCACACCGGGATACCGACCGCCACCAAGACCGAGACACCCAGCACCGGGCCGTCCACCGAAACCACAGGGCCTACCGAAACAACAGGGCCGTCGCAGACCTCGGCCACCCCCAGCAGTACCGACGTCACCACGACCGAGGTCTCGGTGACGACGAGCGCGGCCACGTCCACCACTCGGACGTCGACGGAGACCACCAAGACGACGGAGACCACCAAGACGACGGAGACCACCGAGCCAACCGAGACGACGCAGACCTCCACCTCCATCGTCATCGGACTTCCGGACGTCGGAAACGACCGGGACGGTGGAGTGCCGGCACCGTTCAACTACGCGCGCCCACCGAGCATGCAGTTGCCGCTGCGACCGACACAGCCCCAGGCCGTCGCCAACCCCGGTGCGCCGCCGCCCGGATTGGCCGCGGCGGCCGGAGTGCCGCCGATCGTGGTTCCCGTCGTCCTGCCGGTCATCGTGCCGCCGCTGGCGGTGCCGTTGAGCGGTCCGGACTCCGACCGTGGGCCGCGGTCCGGGCCCGACGTGCACCCCACCACCAAGCTGAGCATCGAGACGCCGACTCCGGTCGCGGTCGGGTTGGACGCCGCGATTCCGCCGGCATCGTTCCGGGCGGGGTATGCAGACTATCTGCGCACCGCCAGCACCACCGAGATCGCGGCGATGGCCCTGCCGGGGGTAACCGGGATGATGGCACTCACCGGTCTGGGCGGATTCGTCGGGTACCGGCAGGCAAAAGCCGGCCGTACGGTCCGAATCGACGCAACCCGGTTCATGACCTGAGAACGACTTGGGACAATATCCCGGGGTACTACGAAGGGATGAGAGGGGGGAACATGTCGGCCAGCCGAAGTGTCACGCGTGCTGTCAACGAGGTGCTCGACCTCGCCCCGCGCAAGGGCGAAGTCACCTTGACCCGCTTGGTCGATGCAGTGGCCGAGAGTCGTGGTAGGCCGATCGAGCTGACCATGGCCGAGCTCCCGCCCGGCGTCTGCGGGCAATGGCGTCAGTACGTCGACCATGACGTTTTCCTCATCCAACAGGGACTTCCGGCCTGGGATCGCACGTTGGCCCACGAGCTCGGGCACCTCGTCCTGGGACATGAGGGCATCTCGATCGTCGACGCGGCGGCGGCCTCTGCTGAGGTCGCCACCTCTGACCTGATCAGCTACATGCTCAACCAGCGGACCGGTTGCATGGGTCCCAACGGCGAGGACATCGAGCAGGAGGCCGAGGACTTTGCCGCACTCCTGCTCTACCGCCTGGGCCGACTGCCGTCCGACCGATCATCGATCGTGCAGGTCCGCCTCGGAGAGGCGTTTGGTTGATCGTTTGGGTGATTGCCGGGCTGCTCGGCCTGGCGACCGGCCTGCGCATCGGTTGGGCACTGGTCAACAAACAATCCCTGGTGAGCTCGGCGATGATCGTGTCGTTGGGCAGCCTGGGGATCGTCGCTGCGTTGAACTGGGAGCCGCTGGCCCTGCTGATCGACACACTGCTGCACTGGCCGAACGTCGCGGTGGCATTGAGCCAGATCGCGTTGATCGCTTGTGCGGCAGGCAGTTGCGTGATGATCACGACCGCATCTTCGGACCACTCGGCCACGATGACCCGACGCATCGCCCTGATCCAGTACGGCATCGCCGCTGTGGTGGCGGTCGTCAGCGTGGTCATCTTCTTCAGCGCCGGTAAGCAGCCGGAGATGGCGCCCGCGGAATATCTGAAGCGGGACCTCGGCGCGGACGGCACCTCGTGGCTGCTGCCACTGCTCTACGTGTTCCTGGCGCTGACCCTGGTGGTGTGGGCCGGCCTGCGCTACTCGAATCGCAGCCGGCGCGGCCGGGCCCTGTTCCTGTTCACCATCGGCATGGTGCTGATCGTCGCGGCCAGCGGCTTTTTCCTGATCCGGGCCGCGGGCCGGACAGAGCCGGTCGGTGTCGGCGCCGCGGCGACCCTGCTCGGATGTGCGATGGTGATCGTCGCCGCCGGATCGCTGCTCCCGAGCGTCGAAGACTGGTTCGGGGCACACCATGAGCTGCGGACCATCAAGCCGTTGTTGAGTGAACTGGCCCGCCGGCAGCCCGACGTCGGCATCGGTGTGCGTCCGCGTGGTCCGCTCGTGTTCCGCGTGGCCGAACGCATGTCGCTGATCTCCGACGCGCTCTACCTTGAGGCCACCGCGGCCGACGCGCGCCGGCATGAGGCGTCGGCACCGCCGGGGTCAAGCGGCACAACACAATTGGGGGACGGCGAGCGTCCGAAGGTGCCCCCGCGCGATCAGGCCCGAAGCGTCGCGCAGTGGATCCGTGACACGCGCGACGGGGACGACGGTTCGGCGTTTCCGGGACTGACGTGGCTCAGTCAGCCCGAATCGTATTCAGACCGGGAGTGGATCCTGGCGATCGCCGAGCAGTACCGGGAATTGGGCCGCACGGCGGCGCGCAGCTGAAAACCACGCGAATGGGGACCACCGAAACTGATCCCCACCGGCGTGGTTCGAGTGCGGAAAACCGACGATCAGTCGTCGAGGTGTTCCCGGCGGCGCAGCTCATCGACCTTCTGGACGAGATCCTGCTGAGCCTCCGTGGACAACCCGACGGTGCGGGCGGCGATCCGGCGAACCCCTTCGTCACGCATGCTGGCCAGCCAGGTCAGTTCCTTGTCGAGCTTCTCGTAGTACTCGTCGTCGGTGAAGTAAGCCGGCTTGATCCGGAAGAAGTTGGCAAGTGCGGCCATGGTTGCCGCCGACGGGTTGGTCCGGTTGCCCGAACGAAGCTGGGACAGGTACGGGGCCGACATGGTGACGCCCTCAGACTTCAGTGCGGCGATCACCTCGGCAGACGTGTGGGGTCCGCGCCCAGGTGGATAAACCGTATCGAACAGGCGGTTCAGGCGGGCGGCGAACGTCTTGCTCATCGATTTGACCTCCACATGCATCACGAGCGGTACGAATAAGGCGGCGTATTTGCTGACTATGGTAGCGAGTGTTGTGACGACAACCAAGTGCAAACCGCACAAAACTTAAACTGGCTTTGCGTTTTGTGGGCCCTTGGCGGAGATGCCCGGGCCTTCGCCGTGGAGGTGCGCCGGGATTGCGCCGTCTGGCACTGCAAAAGGTGACGGTCGCGTTGTATTGAGTACGGTGAGCTGCGATCACGGGTCTGACCGATCATGATCGTCTTCGTGGCCGGCAACGGTGGCACCGCTCTGACTAGCGGAAACAGATATTTGCTAGACCCCAGACCTGGCGTCGCGTCGGATTGCCTGCGGCGTCGTTGTCGAACGACGTGGAACACGTTACAGGTGGAGCGCTTGAATGCGCATCAGCCCCCTTGCGTGCGGTAGCCAGAGAGCTGCGGACGGAATCGGAGCGTTGATTCCAGGCGAGGTTGCGGAGTCGAAACGGGCCAGGTTTTCGCGCGGTGCCGAAGAATCGCCATCCGCATCAGGATGGCCGGCATGGTTGCGGTGTGCGTTCGCGGCTATCCGGCCACTCACCTCGGTGGCTGCGGCAGCAGACATGGCGGCCTTTCGACACATCGCCGGTGGGTGCCGTTTGCACGGCGCACATTTCATGCGGTCGAAGGTGTCGTCCGCCGCGCTTCGTCGGCCGGGATTGAGCCCAGTAGGTCGACACGACGATCGCGGCTTTCGCCTCCGCCAATTCAGGGACCTTAGCCGCTACCTGCTGCTGCCGCCAGGTTTCTTATCCATTTTGGGCAGCCACATTCTCATATCTGGAGAGGATGTGCCCGGCCTGGGCGGGTCATGCCGCCAACAGCATCGCCAGGATCGCGGTGTCGGGATGGCTGATGGGGTCGACGCCGACCCGGCTGACCATGGAGGTCACGGTCCCGTCGGATTCTGCTTCGACCCAGGCCGCCCGGTGTTCCAGCCCGAGATGCGGGAGGCCCGGCAACAGCACGCAACCAGAAGCTGCGCCGGTGCATTCCGGTAACGACGGGGTGGTCTCCGACGGCGGATGCAGCATCAGAAGTGCCGGCGGTTGATGCTCGGCGAAATATCCAGGCGGAAGCGCGGATTCGCCGACCACCGGACCTTCGGCGATGACCAGACCGACGGTGCCGGGTTGTGGTTGCTCGGGCAATTCCTCCCGAACGCCGAAAATCGTTGTGGTGGACAGTAACCCGGGCAACGAAGCAACACGGACCGTGACAATCAGAAGCTGCGCCCACTCTTTCGTGGAATCAGGCCATCGCCCTGACACCACAAAGCCTTTGAGAGCGCCGCCGGAATGGAAGGGCGCGATCTCGATCGCGCGGCCGGACCCCGTGGTATCCATATCGCCTCCGGGACATCGGTATTGGCTCGCCATCGCCGTGGCGCACCGACACGTCTGTGGGTCGATCTGATCAGAATGCGCCAGCAGTCGTGCCGGTGCAAGCGACACGGGGAACCGGGTGCGTAACGAATCGGCCCCGGAAACGAGGGCGGGGCGTCACGCTGTTGCGCGACGCCCCTTCTGGAGAGAACAGAGCCGGTCTGGCCCTCGGTTGGATCAGCCGAAGATCAGGCCGTTGGTCTTCGACGTGGCCGCTGCATAGCGGTTCTGCACGTCTTCCCAGTTGACGACGTTCCAGAACGCCTTGACGTAGTCCGCCTTGACGTTCTTGTACTGCAGGTAGAAGGCGTGCTCCCACATGTCGACCTGCAGCAGCGGAATGATGCCGAGCGGCACGTTGGCCTGCTGGTCGTACAGCTGGAACGTCAGCAGCCGGTCACCGAGGCTGTCGTAGCCGAGCACGGCCCAGCCCGAGCCCTGCAGACCGTTGGCCGCAGCGGTGAACTGCGCCTGGAACTTGTCGAACGAGCCGAACTGATCGTCGATCGCCGCGGCGAGATCACCCGTCGGCTTATCGCCGCCGTTGGGTGACAGGTTCTTCCACCAGATCGAGTGGTTCACGTGGCCGCCGAGGTGGAAGGCCAGGTTCTTCTCGTTGAGGAAGATCGCGGCGTGGTCACCGTTGGCCCGCGCCTCATCGAGCTTGGCGACGGCGTCGTTGACGCCCTTGACATACGCCGCGTGGTGCTTGCTGTGGTGGAGCTCGTTGATCTGCCCGGAGATGTGGGGTTCCAGCGCTCCGTAGTCGTAATCCAGGTCCGGCAAAGTGTATTCAGCCACGAGATTCCTTCCTCATTATCGATCGATGGAGCTGGGGCGTCCGTCAGCGATCCTCAAGTCCGATCTCAAGCTCGACACTCAAGATCACTGCCAACATTGCTCCATCGCAGGGCGCACCGCAAGGACGCGCGTGCCGACCACACGTATACCCGATCGCCCGTCGGTCAGAACAAGACGATGACCGCCAGGACGCCCAACAGAAGCAGAGCGATCACGCCGGCCCGCAGAAAGGCCATCTGCTGGTTGCGAGTGTGCAGGTGTCCGGACGAATGCCATTCAGGCTGAGGTATCGCTGAACCCGATCCCAGTGGATGTGAAGCCATCAGACACTCCTGACCTGCACGATCAACGTTTGCCCCCCAGTGAGTTCTGTCACAACAGCTGGTGTGACGCCGATCATAGACCCTGTGTGGGCCAGGTGAAAATCGGCTGCAAGATGCCTGGAACCGGCGCCGATGTGGCCTGGAATCAGCGTGATCCCAACTGGGCCGGGGCAACGCGGCCAACCGGGTTCGGGCGGGCGTACACGATTTCGCTCAGCGGTGCCGACGGTTGTTGATCGCCGACGCCGACGCCCCAGATTTATCCACAGCGATGGACAGCCGACGCACAGTTAGGTGCATTTCGGAGGCTTTCACGCAGGTGCGGGCCCTGTGGATGAACCTGTGGAAACTGTGGATAGGTTTCCGTTGCTGACGGCCGCGTCGGCCGACGAGGGCCGGGTGCGCTGCTATGGGCCGGCGTGCGAGCATGGCGGTATGGACGATGTGGAAGTCGGACAGGCAGACATCGCTGCGGTACCCACGACGTTCGAAGGGTCCGTGGTGCTCCTCGACGTCCGCGAGGACGACGAATGGCAGCGCGGTCACGTCGCCGGCGCGCAACACATCCCGATGGGCGACGTGCCGACCCGGATGGCCGAGATCGACCCGGATGCCGAGCTGTACGTGATCTGTCATGCCGGGGGACGCTCCCTGCGGGTGGCGAACTACTTGGCCCGCAACGGCTATACCCCCGTCAACGTCGAGGGCGGAATGCTGGCGTGGGCGGGGGCCGGCCGGCCGGTCGTCACCGATGCCGGTGAGCCGGGCTCCATCTGACCGCGACAACGGGACGCCAGATCGTGGCTAGGCTGGTCGGATGATCCAGGTGTGTTCGCAGTGCGGGACGCGCTGGAACGTGCGTGACCGGCAGCGGTCATGGTGCCCCCGCTGTGGCGGCTCCTTGTTGGCGCCCTCGGCCCCGCAACCGCAGTGGGCGCCGGCCGCCGGCCCCGCGACGGCAACCCCGCGGCCACCGTCGGCGCCGGGCCCCGCGCCCAGGCTCGCCCCCGGTTACCGCTGGATCGCGGTACGTCCCGGTGCTCCGCCGCATCAGCGGCGTCCGCGGCGCTCGCTCGGTCCGACGCCGCACTACCGCGTCATCCCGAGTTGGGGGCTGGAGCAGCATTTCGACGTCGACGACCACACTCGGGACGCTCACGATGAGTCCGGGGTCGGCACGGCGCGGCTGATGCTCGTCGGGGCGATGGTGGTGCTCGGCGTCGCGGCCTTCGCCCACCTGGTCCGGTATGTGCTGCTGCTGATCAACCGCAGCATCCTGTTGCATCCGCTCATCGCGATCGGCGGAGTGTTGCTCGGTGTGTTGGCCAGCCTGTTGGCGATGGTCATCGTCGTGCTCGCGGTGGTGGCGCTGGTGCGCTGGCTGATCGCACGACGGGCCGCCCGCTACGCCGAGCACGGTGAGGTAGACCCGCGCAGCCCGATGACCCTGTGGCTGGGTTGTCTGGTCCCCGGGGTGAACCTGGTGATGGCGCCGGTGTTCGTCTGGGAACTGGCCGCACTCGAGGGCCGCCTCTCACACCTGCGCCGCCTGATCGTCGTGTGGTGGATCGTGTGGGTGCTCAGCGCCGTCGTCGCGGTGTCGTCGATGGTGAGCACCGTGTACGTGACCTTCTTCGGCGGGACCACACAGAACGTCGCCGACAACACCATGATCGCGATCGTCGGATATCTGCTGGGGTTGGCGGCGTTCCTGTTGACCGCGAAGGTGTTCGCCGGCTTCGAGGGCAGCGGCACGGCGGCTCAGCCCAGCGTCCGGCGGTGGGTGGTCGTCGAACCCGACACCTCTGCAGACCGTGAGGATTCCTCGGAATCCGCCGTTCCGGTTGAGTCCCAAGGGCAGAACCCGGCAGCATAGCCGTATGGAGACGGGCGACGACGGAGCCGATGGACAGGCGACACCGACGCCTGGACATCCGTTCGTGGTGGCCCATCGCGGCGCATCGGCCGATCGGCCTGAGCACACCCTGGCCGCATACGACCTGGCGCTGAGCGAGGGTGCCGACGGTGTGGAATGCGATGTTCGGCTGACGCGTGACGGCCATCTGGTCTGTGTGCACGATCGCCGGGTGGACCGCACTTCCACCGGCACGGGCCTGGTGAGTGAGATGACCCTGGCCGAGTTGCGCCGTCTCGACTACGGGTCGTGGCACGCCGGCGGCGCCACCGGGGACACCGGGTTACTGACCCTCGACGATCTCGTCTCGCTGGTGTTGGACTGGAACCGTCCGGTCAAGCTTTTCATCGAGACCAAACACCCCGTGCGCTACGGCGCGCTGGTGGAGAACAAGGTGCTGGCTCTGCTGCATCGGTACGGCATCGCCGCACCGGCGTCTGCCGATCTGTCCCGGGCGGTGGTGATGTCGTTCTCGGCGGCGGCGGTGTGGCGGATCCGTCGGGCCGCGCCGATGCTGCCGACCGTGCTGCTCGGTGAGACGTCTCGATATCTGGGCGGCAGCGCAGCCACCACGGTGGGCGCCACGGCGGTGGGTCCGTCGATCGCCACCCTGCGTGAGCACCCCGAGCTCGTGGACCGGGCCGCCGCCCAGGGCCGGGCACTGTACTGCTGGACCGTCGACCACTACGAGGATGTCCAGTTCTGCCGCGACATCGGGGTGGGTTGGGTGGCCACCAATCATCCCGGCCGCACCAAGAACTGGCTGGAGAACGGCCTGACCGGCGCGGGCCGGGACTGACTTTCGGCTAGAGAACGCCGCCGGCGGCCTTGGGCGCAGCCGGGTCCGCAGTCGTGGCGCCGCTGAGCTCCCTGGCGACGAAGTCCTCGATGTGGAACAGGTTGGTCCCGGCGCGGTCGGCGATCCGGACCAGCGTCGCCATCGAGGAAACCTCTTCGATCTGCTCCTTGAGGAACCACTGCATGAACTGCTCGCCGAGGTAGTCGCCCTCTTCGCGGGCCACGCTGGCCAACCGGCTGATCTGCTCGGTGACGGTGCGCTCCTGGCTGAGCGCCAGCGCGAGCGCATCGCGCGGTGTGTCGAAGCGGTTGCACACGCTGTCGACACCGGGGATCTCGGCGTCGATGTCCCGATCGAGCAGATACTGGACCAGCATCATGGCGTGGTTGCGCTCTTCGACCGCCTGGGCGTAGAAGTGCTTGGCAAGCTGCGGCAGATCGGCGCCGTCAAAATAAACCGCAATTGCGATGTATTGCTGTGACGCGGTGAACTCGCTGCGAATCTGGTCTTGGATAAGCGCGTGAAATTTCGTGTCGAGTTCACTGGTCGTCGTCATGACGGCGAGGATATAGCAGGTCAGGCGCCATTGTCATCGAAGGTGAACCTCATTGAGGGAAGCTTTACCTTAGTGGCGTGGTGCTGATTACTTTCCCAATGTCGAATTTGCTGGGATTAATTTAGCCTGCCCTGTGTTCACGGTTGGGGCGTCTCGATGACATCCGCTGGGACTGCTTCGTCATTGGCCAGCGCGGTGAACAGCCGTCCCGCCGCGTCACTGTCCCAGACCACCACGGCACCGGACTCGCTGCCGGTGAACTCACCGATCGGCACCGTCGTGGTGACCATGTCGCCGTGCATGGCCCAGGCCAGTCGGCCCAGATCCCAGACGTGTGCGTTCTCGTCCACAGCCACCGAGTCGGTGGCGGCGCGGGCCATCGGCTGCCATCGCAATGGGTTGAGCAGCACCTCCGGGCTGGTCGCCCGGTGCAGAAGGGCCGACATGAAGGCGCGTTGATGAATCATCCGGTCCAGGTCGGCGCGTGGTGTGGCGCGGGTTCGGACATACCCGAGCGCGCTGCGACCGTCGAGCTCTTGGCAACCGGCGGGCAGGTCGATGCCGGCCAGCGGATCGCTGATCGGTTCGGCCGGGCACATCGTCACCCCGCCGACGGCGTCGACGAGCGCGGCGAAGCCGTCGAACCCGATCTCGGCGTAGTGGTCGAGGTGCAGGCCGGTGGCGAGCTCGACGGTCTGGGCCAGCAGCGGGGCTCCGCCCAGTGAGAAGGCCGCGTTGACCTTGTCCTCGCCGTAGCCGGGAATCGGCAGGTAGGAATCGCGGGGAATCGAGACCATCGTGGCCGGGGTGTCCGAGCCGATGCCGGGGATGTGCACCAACAGGATGGTGTCGGTGCGGCCGTTGCCGATATCCCCGCCCGTGGCCAGGTCGGCCTGCTGTTCGGGGCTGAGATGCTGTCGACTGTCCGATCCGACGAGCAGCCACGTGGTGCCGTGGGCTCCGGCCGGGCGTTCGGGGTAATCGGCCAGGGCCGGGATGCGGTGCAGGGACGAGTCGACCCAGAAGGCCCCGCCTATCAGGGCCAGCGCAACCGTGAGCACGAGGATCAGGGGCACCACCATCACCAGGCGACCCCAGCGCCGCCGGCGCGGTTTGCGTGTGGGCTTGGGTGGGACGGGCGGCGCGGCGTTCTACGGACCCAAGATCTCGGTCCAGGTCAAGGA